>JAZGGY010000285.1:0-3210 GCA_036480675.1 bacterium
CTCAACAGGTGTTGAGTAGTCAAGCAAATAATGAACCCCCGGCCCCAGCTCCCGAAAACCCTTTTTTTCCATAAAATTATTGACGAAACGTTAAACCAGTATTATAATATTGCCGTCAAAGCCTTGGTTTCAAACCTTCCATGGAGGAAAGAGGCCATGTTGCGACCGCTTGGTTTGACCGTAGCTTTTCTGATATTAGTTTGCACGGCCGCGGCGTCGCCGCCGCCGGCGTGGCTCCAATACGACAACGGCATCCCCTACCGGCCGGTATACCGCGAGAGCGCGAACGACGGCTGGGCGGTGAAGTTCGTGCCACCTCTGCCGGGCTACATCCAGCGCGTCAGGCTATACGTCGGCAACCCCCCGGGGCGTACCGGGTGGGAAGGCTTCAACCTCGAGATCTGGAATTGGGACGCCGCCTCGACGCCGCCGGCCCCCGGCAAGCGCGTATGGGGCCCAAAGACATTCACGTACGACCACGGCGGCTGGGTGAGCTACAAAGGCATCGACTACTGGTGGAAAGACACCGAGCCCTTCGTCATCTTGGCGAAGCAGCGGCAAGCGTACCCGAACTGCGATACGATCTTTTGCGACCCGAAGCAGACCGAACCCAACCCCAACTGGAGCTACTTCAAAACCAAGTGGTCCCCCTTCGAGCTCGTCAACGGCGACCTGATGATACGGGCCTATTACGGCGCGAGCTTCCCGGGCGTGGAGCCGACCAGTTTGGGGCGCGTGAAGACGCTGTACCGATAAAATATGTTATAATATGAATGTAGGGGGCGATCGGTTTCGACGGGGGTGGACGGTAACCAGGTGGCACGTCGCGGCTTCCTGTCGCCGCGTTAGAAAGGCGGGAAAAAAATAAACGCGGATAACTACGCGTACGCTTGCTAATTAGTTAGCAGGCCGGCCGCCGGCGGAGCCTTCCCGCGGCGCCTCGGTAGGCCGTCGGAATAGCGGGATAAGCCAAAGCGGGGGCCCCTTCCGCCGAGGACGAAAATTCTCAAGGGGGCTGGCGTAAGGCCGACCCGCCCGCGGGCCAAGCCTTGCGCGAGATTAATACGCGGGACAAGCGTGTAGAGGCCTGGCAGCCGCACTTCCGGACGCGGGTTCGATTCCCGCCGCCTCCAATACCAAAGAAGCCGGTTCCCTAGGGAACCGGCTTATTAGCTTGTCAAAAATCCCTCTTTTACGAGTCCGCGGTTAGCGAGAATCCCTGATCACCCGAAAGATCTCCTCGTGCTCGGGAAACTCGCCACACGCCTTGTTTTTAGAGTACGCCAAGCTCCCGTTGATAGTTACGTCGAAGACGCCGTCGTGGCCTTCTACGAGCCCCGGCTTCAGGCCGAACTCCTCCTCGATCGCGGCCGCCAATCCGGCGGCACGGGGTAAGTAACCTCACTCGACGCAGTACGTAATCCGGATATCCAAAGCGGCCTCCTCTTGTAACGTGTCATGCGCCAGACACGGCTCATCGGTTTCAGCCGGTTTCATCATATCTTTTCCAGCCGTAGCGAGCATATAGAATCCAACCCCGATTAATAACACGCCGGCGGCAACCCGGACGACGGGGGCGACCTTTTGCGCCACTTCCCTCAACCTCCCCAAGCCCAGCCCCAATCCCACCAAAACCGCCGCCAACGGTAGACTATATCCCAGCGCGAATACGGCCAATACCGTCGCGCTCCAGGGGACGCTGCCTTGCAGCACGGCGTATCCCATTACCACCAAAAGAAGGGGGTTGCAACAAACGGCACATACCACCGCGGCGCCGCCTACCGCCAGGCCGTACAACATCGGCTCCAGCAGGCCGCCGCGGCCGGGTTCTTTTCGCAGATTGAAACTCGGCAGCCGGAAAGGGGCCAGGCCCAGGCAGATCAGTCCGAAAAATACCATAAGCACCCCGGCGACCAGTTGCCAGTACGGACCGACATAGGCGCTTACGACGTTGCCTATTAAACCTATTACCGCGCCGAGCACCGCTACGACAAGAACGGTCCCCACAATAAAGAATAACCCTGCGAGTACGATCCCGCGCCGGTCCCGGGTTTCGCCTAACGACCCGGAATACGCTACTATAGCCGCCACGAAGGCCAGGTTACACCCGGTACTCACCGACCCGACCACGCCGATCACCAACACCGCCGCCAAGGTAGCCAACCCGGGCTCGGGCGATTCCAGGATTTGTAGGACCCAGGTCGGCATTACCGAGCCGTTCCTTTATCCTCGCACGCCTCGGGCTTATCGCAACAGCTTGAAGGCGCCCCGGTTCGGCCGGTCCCCTCCGCGGTAGAACCGTGAGCCTTCCAGAGGGAGTAGCCGCCCACTCCTGCCGCCGTCGACATCACCACCACGAAAACTAAAGTCTTAACCCACGATCTTCGTTTGGGGCCGCAACAATCGGCGTCAACGGCGGCGGGCGGGCAACATTCTTCGGAGGAGGCCGCGGCGGCGGAATCGCCTTGGCGGGACACCTCTCCTTTTTTATCGTCCATTACGTCGTCCCCGTTTGCGGCGAAGGACCGCCGACTGAACATCCGACGGCGCCGTCGCCTGTTTATGAGCATCTTTGTCTTATACCCCAAGCTTAACGTCGAGTCAAGTTATTTCCCGAGGAATTATTGGGCGCTACTTCCTAACGCGCGGACACGCGTTCGATTCCCACCGCCGCCATTAACAAAGAAGCCGGTTCCCCGCGGAATCGGCTTTCGTTTACCATTTCTTGTTCTACGGAGTAATACGCTTAGACATAACCCTTGAGCAGTTCGATTATCTCCCCCTCCTCCGGGAAGCGGCCCGCCTCGGCCTTCGAGAATACGACGTTGCCGTCGACCTCCACGTCGAAGGCGCCGCCGCTCCCCTCTATCAACGTCGCATCCAGGCCGAGCTCTTCTTTGATCGCGGCCGCCAGGCCGGCGGCGCGGGGCCCTTGGCCTGACGCGTGTCAATACTTGATCTTGATATCCATACCGCGCCTCCTAAAACCTTAGCGTTGACGACGTAAAAACCCGCCCTTTCGAGCGGGTTTCTTATTTCCGGAAGACTTAGCCGTTACTGGTTCACCGCTTCCTTGACGATCCAGGCGTCGGGATAGCCGGCGTTGCGCAGGCGGTCGCGCATAGTCTCCGCCGCGGCGCGGTCGCCGTAGTCGCCCACGCGGACCTTGTACAACCCCTGGATGTGTTCGACGTAGACGCCGGTGCCCGG
>JAZGGY010000286.1:0-23789 GCA_036480675.1 bacterium
GCGGCGCCTCCGCCGCGGCCGCGCGCCGGCGCAGGTACCACAGCACGAACGAGAGCGGCACCACCGCCAGGCCGACTAGGCCGAGGAGGATAAACCCCTGGCCCAGCGCGAACCTCTCGCCGACGTACCCCACGACGCCGGTACCGAAAGAGCCCAGGCCGAAAGCCAGGAAGAAGTTGACGCCGAACGCGATGCCCTGGCGCCGGCTCGACGTCAGCCGCGATACCAACGTGTTCGTCACCGGCTGCGTCGAGAAGTGGGCGAAGCCGTACGCCAGCGCCGGCGCGAATAGGAAGGCCCCCTGGAAGGTCCCCAACAACACCAACGCCGCGCCCGAGAAGAGGAACGAGCCCGCGAGGACGAGTTCGTAGCGCCAGCGCGAGGCCAACAGGCCGCCGACGTACTGGCCCGCTATCCCCAACAGCAGCGCCGCCGTCGTCATCACGTTGCCGACGAAGAGGTTCTTGACGGTCGCCAGCCGCGTCGGCAGGAACGTCGTCGCGCCGTGGAAGATGAAGCCGTTCATCACGGCGATGACGTAGAAGAGGAGAAGGCCGCCCAGCAACGTCTTCTGCGGAAGGAGGGGCCTCGCCGTCGGGCGGCCGGCCCGGCTCGAGCCGCTGCGGCCCGCCAACCCCGCGAAGGCCGCGCCCATACCGGCTAACGCGACGGCAAGGGCCACGTACGGCCAGCGCCACCCCGCGCCGGCCGTTATGGCGCCCGCGGCCACCGGCCCGAGCGCGAGGCCCAGCGTCCCCAATATCCCGTGGTACGACATCGCCTTCTCGACCGAGCCCACCCGGCGCGCGATGAGCGAGAGCCCCGCCGGATGGTACAGCGCCGCCGCCAGCCCGAGCAGGCCCAAAGCCGCGCCCAGCGTATAGATGTTTCGGGACAGCGCGACGCCGACGCAGGCCGCCGCCATGCCGAAGCAGCACATCGTCAATACGCGCCGCGACCCTATCCGGTCCGCCAGGAAACCGCTCACGGGCGCCAAAAGGCCGAAGGCGAAGTACGAGACGTTACCGACTACCGAGATGGCGAACAACCCCGCACCCACGCTCTCGCGCATGGGCGTGAGGACCGCGGCGAACGTCACCATCGTCATGTGGACGAGGCCGTGGGCCGCGCCGGTCCCCAGGATTATTCTCTTCTCGTCGCCGGTGATAATTACCCCTTAATAAATGTAACCGCTACGGGTAGTTGCGGTCATAGTCGTCTTCCGCATAATCGGGCGGCTCGCCGTCGTACGAGAGTACCGCTACGCCCGACGCGGTGCCGAAGGCCAGCCGCTTGCGGCCCTCGCGCGGCGGGAGGACCGCGATAGACTTGCAGTACTCATCCCCCAGGCCGTAGCGCGCGTAGTACCGTCGGACCTCGCCCGTTTCCAAGTTGTACGCGTTTACGCCGACGCCGCGGATGGCGAGCCAGAGCCAGGGCGGGTCGGCCGCCGCGGCCCAGATGTCGGTATGGCTTAGGCCGTCGCCCCAGCTTATGTTGCGTTCGAAATTCAACTCCCGGTCCAGCACGTCGACGCCTTTGTCGTACGTACCGACGTAAATATGCTCGTCGTCGGCGGCGAGCGAGAAGAGGGCGTCTGACGATATCCCCGCTCCCGCCCTCAACGTACTCACCACTCGATCGGGAAGGTCGATGTATGTTAAGCCGCGCCCGAGCGTGCCAACAAATAGCTTGCCTTGCCAGGGGAGTAGCGCTCTAACCGGGTGAGGGGGGAAATCCTCACCTTCGTAATAACTTCTATCCACTAAAACCATTTTGTATATAGGGAGAAGTGTAGTCGTCGTACCTAGTATGTAATAGTCTTTGATTTTCACGGCGCATATCCCTTCCCCCGTACCTTTTCGGATCCGAAGGTCGAACGTTTTCGGTTCGCGTCCGTTTCCAGGAACCGAAATGAGACCCGCGCGCGACGTTATCAACAACTCGCCGTCGAAGAACGCCACGTCGCGGACGTCGTTCCAGCCGCCCGGCAGCTCGAACTTCTCGACGGCGAAATCGGCCTCGTCCACGGCGGCCAGGCCGTTCGGCGTAGCGGCCCATATCCTGCCGTCGCCGTACGCTACGGCGTAGACGCCGCCCGGAGGCAAACCCTTCGCGAGCGGCAAAGGACGGACCTGGCCCGACGTCGGTTCCAATACGCAAGCGCCGTTCTCGGTCCCTATTATTATCGACTCCCCCCAACTCGCGAGGGCCGTGCACCGCGGCGACGGTAGGCCGTCGGCCGCGCCCAGTCGCCACGTCGGCGATTCCTTCCGGGCGGAGTCCTTCAACTTCGTCCAGCTCGAGCCGGCGCCGGCGGCGAACTTGAAAGGTCGCCCGTCCGCCCTCCTCACGAACAACCCCTCGGCGGTGGCGTAGTACTCCAGGCCGGCGAAGGCGAACGCGTCGCGCGCGTCGACGCGGCCCGGCGGCCCGGGCACCCGCGTCGTTCTCGAGCCGTCGTATTCGAAGATGCCCTCGTCCGTCGCGACGACCAACGTCGCGCCGCGGGTGAGGACGCGCCACACGGTAGCCATAACGGGCAGCTCTACGCCGACCTCGCGCCAACCCTCGGCGCCACGAGCCGAGGCGAACAGCCGCCCCCGGCCTCCCCAATAAACCGCCTCCTCCGTCAGCGTCACCGAGTAAAGGTCGTCGGGCGTGACGAAGACCTTCCACCCGTCCTCCACCTGTGGGCTGAGCCGCGACGCCGGCCCGACCTCCGCCGGAATCGGCTCGAACTCCTTCCCCGGCCACGTCTTGTCGTAGCGGCGCGCCCCCTCCAACGTCGACACGTAGACGTACCTCTCGTCCGCGGCCACGTCGGTGCAGTCGTTGTGGGCGAACCCCCACATCCGTACGGTGCGTTCGAACGCGCCGCCCGCTCGCGAGAGCGCCGCCAGGCCGTTGCGGCTCGCGAAGTATAATTTATTCTTATCGGCGGCCGCCGCGGTCACGTAGTTGTGTATAAGGCCGTCTGCCGCCGTATAATACGTCGCTTTGCCGGTGCGCGGCTCGTAGCGCGCGACGCCGCCGCCGAGGTAGCTCAGCCATACGGCGTCGCCGTCCACCAGGACGTCTGATACGTACGTTCTGCTTACGGCGTTGCGCCACTCGGCCGCCCCGGACGCCGCGCCCGCGCCGACGGCGAACGACAGCAGCAGCGATAGCGTGCGGCGCCTCATAACCGGGCGAGGGGCCGCGGGTCGCGCAGGCGGGGGGCGTGTTTGCACACGTACGCCAGCGGTTCTACGCTACGCAGCGACGAGACGCCGGCTCGAGGGTCGTTGACGTATTCCACGAACCACGCCGGCTTGTCCTGGGTCTCGACGGCGACGTCTATCTCGAAGTGAAGGTGGGACGGCGTGCCGCGGGCGTTGCCGGTGGCGCCCACCGCCGCTAAGACGTCGCCGGCGCGGACCTGCTGTCCTTCGGCGCAGGTGATCGCGGACATGTGGAGGTAGTACGTGTAGACGCCGCGGCCATGATATATAGCCACCTTGGCCCCCGGGCCACTCTTGGGCGTGAACGTCGCCACCACGACGACGCCGTCGGCCGCAGCCAGCACCGGCCTCCCCTCGGGCGCGAAGATGTCGGTCCCCATGTGGTTGCGGCGCCACCGGTTGCGGAAATCGGTAAGGCCCGTTCGCTCGGTGTACTCGATGGATTGGAAGCGGCCCCCCGCAACCGGGAAGGCGAATGATATCCCCCGAAACTCGCCGCGAGTGGGGAGCACCCGGCCGGCGGGCGTATCGGGCAAAACCAGCTTGCCGTCGGCCGGGTCGACGTAACCGGTAATCCAGTCGCCCGCCGCGGCGTCGCCCTCGGCCGCCGCCGAGCCGAAAGTTAACAAGAGCGCGGCGACACAGGCCGCGCCGTAACGTTTGGCGATAATTTTCTGCAATTTCAGCGGGTCAGGCTGGTGGCTATCTTCCACTCGCCTTCCTGGTTGACGAGGGCGTGGGTATGCTTGACGCCGCCCAGTTCGTACGTGACCTCGGCCGTCAGCAGTCGGCTCTCCAGGTTCGTTACTTCGTCTTTGGCGTACGGCTCCCGGCTGGCCTCCAGGCTCCTGAGGAAGAGATTGCGTATCTCGTGTTCAGAGAGGCCCTCCACGCCGACGGCCTCGCTCGACAACGCCGCGTCGTCGTAGCAGTCCAGCGCCGAGGCGAAGTCGCCTTCTTTCATGGCCTTGGCAAAAGCCTGTACCGTGTCCTCGGGCGTGGCGTACGGGTTCTCCGCTTCCTCTTTAGCGCAGCCGACGGCTAACAGAACGAGCGCGAGGCCCGCTACGGTGAGACATCTAAGCATATCGTCAACCTCCGGAAGGTTACGCTTTACTTCGTTCGCGTTTATCGCGGGCGATGGCCGCGTACGCGTCGTGCTGGTGGATGGATTCGTAGTTGGTGCACTCTACGCGGTACGAGCGAACGCGCTTGTCGCGCTCGAGCTTTTCCGCGACGTTGCGGACGACGTCCTCGACGAAGCGCGGCCGCCCGTACGCCAGCTCCGTTACGGCCTTCTCGTCCTCGCGCTTGAGCAGCGCGAACAGCGGCGCCGACGCGGCCTCCTCCGCCCACGCCACCACTTCCTCGATCCAGACGATGTTCCGCGACTCGAGCTCGACGTAGACGTCGCCGCGCTGGTTGTGGGCGCCGGCGTCGGATATGTCTTTGGAACAGGGGCAGAGGTTGGCCACCGGCACCGTCACGCCCAGCGAGAAGCTGTAGCGGTCAACGAAGTCGCCGATGAAACGCGCGCGGACCTCCAGGAAGGACTTCTCCGCGGAGGCCGGCGCGGCCTTGTATATGAAATATGGAAAGCCGATGACGAGGTGGGCGCGGGCGGCGTCGAACCGGCTTACCATCTCGCGCAGGATGTACGCCATCGTCCGGTAGTTGACGTTGTCGCGGTAGCCGTAGAGGACCTCGACGAAGCGGCTCATATGGGTGCCGCGGAAGTGGGCCGGGAGGTCGACGGACATATCGACGGTGGCGATGGTGTCCTGGTATTCGCGCTCGCGGTCCAGGACGCGCACCGGCAGCCGCACGCCCTTGACGCCGACGCGGTCTATCGGTATCTCCGCGGCGGGGCGCTCGTTCGCGACGTCGTTCAGAGTGCTTTTCTTACGAGCCATTACGGGACCGTTTAACCTTGACCATCCTCTTCCGATTTAAATAAAGGCGACTTGCGCCAGGAGTTCTTCTTGTGACATTCTACCATCTCGACGACCGCACGGCGCCGGGCTTCGTCCTCCGTTAGTTCGGGGAAACGCAACTTGACGCCCGCGACGCGGAGATGGAAGCCGAACTCCCATATATCGAATAGAACCCTCAGCTTCCGCTCGGGCGACAGCCGCCGTAGCGCCTCGAGCCTGAACTCGTCGGCGCGGTTCGTCATCGGTAATTTACTCCCACTCCACCGTGGCGGGCGGCTTGGAGGTTACGTCGTAGACGACGCGGTTGACGCCGGCCACTTCGTTCGTAATGCGGCTCGAGATCTTGGCCATGAGCTTGTGGCACATGCGGTACCAGTCCGCGGTCATGAAGTCCGCCGTCGTCACGCAGCGCAGCGCGCACACGTGCTCGTACGTCCGCTCGTCGCCCATCACCCCCACCGACTTCACCGGCAACAGCACCGCCAGCGCCTGGGCGATCTCGTCGTAGACGCCGGCCTCGCTTATCTCCTCCCGCAAGACAGCGTCCGCCCGCCGGAGAATGGCGAGCTTCTCGGGGGTCACCTCGCCTATGCACCGCACCGCGAGGCCCGGCCCCGGGAACGGGTGCCGCCCCACGATCTTCTCGGGCAGGCCCAGCTCGCGGCCTACCGCGCGTACCTCGTCCTTGAAGAGCTCCGCCAGCGGCTCGAGCAGCTCGAAGGGCAGCTCCTCCGGCAGGCCGCCGACGTTGTGGTGCGTCTTAATAGTGTCCGACGGCCCCTTCACGGAGCGCGACTCGTTGCGGTCCGGGTAGAGCGTTCCCTGCGCCAGGAATTTTACCCGGCCTACCTTATCCGCCTCATTCCGGAATACTTCTATAAAAGTGTGGCCTATGACGCGGCGCTTCTCCTCCGGGTCCGCCACGCCCTCGAGTTTATTTAAAAACAGCTCGCCGGCGCGGGCGACGGTGAGCGGTATCCCGACCTCGCCCTGGAAGACGCGCTCGACCTCGTCGACCTCGCCCTCGCGCATCAGGCCGTTGTCGACGAAGATGGCGTGGACGCGGTCGCCGACGGCGCGGCGCAAGAGCGCCGCCAGCACGCTCGAGTCCACGCCGCCCGAGAGCGCCAGCACGACGTGCTCGTCGCCGACGCGCTCCTTTATTTCGGCCACCTTCTCGGCTATGAAAGACGCCGGCGTCCAAGTGGACTCAAGGCCGGCGACGCCGAAGAGGAAGTTGGCCAGGATGCGCGAGCCGTGCTCGGTATGGGTAACCTCGGGGTGGAACTGAAGGCCGTAGATGCGGCGCGCGTCGTCGCCCACCGCGGCGTAGGGCGAGTTGTCGGAGGTGGCGAGGGCGCGGAAGGCCGGCGGCAGCTTCTCGAGCCGGTCGCCGTGGCTCATCCAGACGCCGAAACTCTCCGGAACGCCGTCGAAGAGGGGGTGGGGCGACGGTACGTGCAACGTCGCCGGGCCGTACTCGCGCGCCGCGGCCCGGGCCACCTCGCCCCCCAGCGTGGCCGCTATGTATTGCAGGCCGTAGCAGATGCCGAGGACCGGGACGCCCAGCTCGAGCACGCGCGCGTCGGCGCGGGGCGCCCCCTCGGCGTATATCGAGGCCGGCCCGCCGGATAAGATGAGGGCCCCGACGCCCCGCTCCGCCAGCGCCTCCGGGTCGACGTCGTAGGGCTCGATGGTGGCGTAGACGCGCTGCTCGCGCACCTTGCGCGCGATGAGCTGCGTGTACTGGCTGCCTAAGTCGAGGACTACTACTTGAGGTCGCACTTACACTCCCGCGACGTCCCGGCCCTTGGGGAACTCGACGTCGTAGTTGAAGGTTATCTTTTTCTTCTCGCCCTCTTTGAGGGTGAGGTGCCACTCCAGCAGGCCGTCGTCGTCCTTTTCCGCGGGCTTGGGCTTGGCCTCAGTCATCTTGACCTTGATGTCCTTGTTAAGCGGCACCGGGAGGCGCTGCTTTACGACGACGTCGGCGGCGCCGCCGGTGTGGTTCTCGAGCTCGGTCTCGGCCTTGAACGTCATCTTCCGGTTGGAGCCGGTTAGGCCCGACGACTCGTCCGTAATCCGCTGGCAGTCGTGCTCCACTTTAAGGCGGTCGTCGGCGCCGAGGTAATACTCGAGCTCCGCGCCCGGGACGGTGAGCTCGAGCTCGGCGCGACCCACGTACTCGTCGCCGCGGAAGACGTTCGCTACGCCGGCCAGGAACGTGAGCTCGGTCCCGTTGGTCACCTTCGCACGTAAATACGCGACGTCGCCGTGCTCGGGCACGACGACGTGGGCGAGTTCGCCGCGGAAGCGGTGGTTGCTGACGGCGACGACATGCGGCTCGCCGTCGGCGGGTACGGAGGGCAGGCCGGGTACGACGTACGTCACCGCGGGCCCCCGCGTCTCGACCGCGGCCTCCGCTTCGCCGGCTTCGTAATAGGCCGCCGGCTCGAGGTCTACCTCGGCCGCCACCAGCTCTTGGGGTTCCTCCGCGCCGGCGAATCGTGCGTGCTTGGCGGCCGCGGCCGGAGTCGGCGCCGGCTCCGCGACGGGCGCCGGTGCCGCGACATAGGGCTGGTAGAAGTCGACGTACTTGGGTTCGAGCTCGGGGGGCGCCGCGCCGGCCTGAGGCCGCGCCGTCGACAATTTGAGGTTAACGTCGGCCCAGCCCTCGCCCGTGCTCTGGCAAACGGCGGCGCGGTATTGGACCTCGGTTTCGTTTAGAGCTTCGTCGAAGCGGAGGTCGTACACCGGCTCCCAACGGGCGTTGGGCATTAAGTAGCTCAGCGCCAGGTCGAACTCTCCGCCCACGGAGCACTCGTACGCTACGGCGGCGGTTTTCTCCTCGCGGGACCGTGGCGCCTTGTGCTTCTCGTACTCGAACCTGAGCTTCTCGATCTCGCGTTCCTTATCGCGCAGCGCCTTGTCGAGTTTCAGCATTTGCGCGTTGGACTTGCCGAGGTCGTCGTAGAAAAACGAGACTACGCCCTCGGCCTCGGCCAGGTCTATGCGCCGGCGAGCGATGGTCTTCGCCAGGTCGCCGGTGGCGGCCTCGCTCAGAGCCTGTACGCCCCGCCGCCGCTCGGCGGCTACTTCCCTCTTATCGGCCAACGCGCGGCGCTCGTCTTCGGCCCTCTCCAGCGCCAGGCGGAACTTCTCGGCCTGGGAGGCCGAGGGGCGGCCGGGGAATTCGCGGCCTATCTTCACGCCCATTATCCGCACTTTGGCCGGGCCGGAGCCGGCGACGCGCAGCGAGTACTCATCCAGCGCCGCGGGCAAACCACGCGCGACTATCGTACCTTCGCCGACGTCGAGCGCCAAATGAGCGGTTCGCGTAATCATGGCGCGGTCGGCGTACGCGGTGACGGCCGATATCGTGGAGTCGGCGCGGTGGGTGCGCGGCTCTTCGCGCGCCGCCTTCTTGCGTCTTTTCGTCGCCATACTACCTCGCTTCAGCTTTGCCCAGAATAAGACCGACCAGCGTCCCGGCGAGCGGGCACCATATCAACGAGTCCAGTATCCAAGCCCAGGCCGCCCCGGCGGGCATATTCACCCAGAGGACGACCGACAACGTCGAGGCCAGCACCACGCCGAACCACACCAGGCCGCCGAAGATAAGCCCGCGCAGGGCGGCGGGGCCCGGTAGTGCGCGACTCAACGTCCAATACAGCAGCGCGAAGAGCAGCCCCGCGGCCACCGAGAGCAGCGCCATGTGGGTCATCATCGCCGGGTACGTCCGCCAAACGGCGAGACGCGCGGGGTCCGCGTACGACGCGCCGAAGATGGCGGCGTGGAAGAGGAAGCCCGTCCCTATTTTAAGTATTCCCGCGACGACGCCGGCGACGATCCATCTTAAATACCTCACGCCGATATCACCTTCAACTTCCTTTTGTATTTACGATGCCGGCCGCTTCGTCCATGCTGCCGGTACGGTAACCGTCGAGGTCGAGCGTTACGAACTTGAAGCCCAGCGCCCGCAACCCGGCCGCAATGCGTTGCCGGATTTCCGGCCTGGTCGCGCGCGGCAATTCCTTGGCGTCGAGCTCTATCCGCACCGTAGGGCCGTAGTAACGGCAACGCATCTGCTGGAACCCCAGGTCCGCCAGAACTTCCTCCGCGTCCTCTATGAGCTTCAGCTTTTCGAGCGTTATCTCTTCGCCGTACGGGAAACGCGAGGCCAGGCACGCCCCCCGCGGCCTTTCGAAGTTGGGAACGCCGTTCTCGCGCGCCAGCCACTTCACTTCCTCTTTGGTCAAACCGACTTCGGCCAGGGGCGAGATTATTCCCAGCTCGCGCGCGGCCCGCGCGCCCGGGCGGTGACCCTCAAGCTCGTCGGCCGTGGTGCCGTCGGCCACGGCTTCGAGGTCGTTCTCGGCGGCGAACCGCTTCAATTCCCCAAAGAGCGAGCGCTTGCAATAATAACACCGATCCGGCGGGTTGGCGCGGAAAGTGGGGTCCTCGGCCTCGTGCGAATCCACCAACGCTTGTTCGGCGTCGAGGATGCGAACCGTCGCCTGGGCGTGTTCGAGTTCGCGGGAGGGATACGCGGGCGAGCGGGCCGTCACCGCCAACACGCGGCCGCGGACGGCCTTCTGCGCCGTGGCGAGGAGGAACGTCGAGTCCGCGCCCCCCGAGAAGGCGACGAGCAGCGACGGCAACTCCCCAAGTCGCGCCAAAAGTTGTTTATATTTTTTCTCGGCCGCCGTCGCCATTACGGAGAAACCTCTTCGATAACGCCGCCGCCGAGCAGCGCGTCGCCGTCGTAGAAGGCCGCGGATTGGCCGGGCGCTATAGCGCGCCGCGGCTCGTCGAACGTCACGGCCCAGGTTGCTTCGGCCAGCCGGCGCAAGGTCGCGGCCGCGCCCGGGTCCCGGTAGCGCACCATAACGGCAGCGCGTATTTCGTCCCCGTCGGGGGGGAGCAGCCAATTCACGTCCCCGACCCGGAACCGGCTCGAGACGAGCGCCGGCCCCTCGGCCAGCACGACGGTGTTCGCGGCGGCGTCGATTTCTTTCACATATAAACGCGGTCCGCCGGCGACGCCCAGCCCCCGCCGCTGGCCCACGGTATAGCGGGCGATGCCGGCGTGCTCGCCTAAGACGCTGCCGCTTTCGTCCACGATGGGGCCGGCTTCGCCGCCAACGTCGCCCGCTCCCGCGACGAGGTCGGCGTACGAGCCGTCCTCGACGAAGCAGATGTCCTGGCTCTCGGGTTTATCGGCCGCGCCCTCCGTCACTTCGCCCAGAAGGGCGCGGACTTCGGCCTTCGTAAGCCCCCCTACGGGGAATAGAATTACCGGTAAGCGCTCGCGCGGCGTGCCCCATAGGAAGTACGACTGGTCCTTGGCGGCGTCCGCGGCGCGACGGAGAAAGTATCGGGACGTCGTCTCGTCGTACTCACGGCGGACGTAGTGGCCGGTCGCGACGGCGTCGAACCCCATCGCCCGCGCGCGGCCCAGCAAGTAGTCGAACTTCACGACGCTGTTGCAGCGGACGCACGGGTTGGGGGTGCGGCCGCGGCCGTACTCGCGGACGAAGTCGTCCACCACGGCCCGCCGGAACTCCTCGCGAAAGTCGAAGACGTAGTGCGGGATGCCCATGTCCTTCGCCAGGGCCGCCGCCTCCCTGACGGCCGCGGGCGAGCAACACGAGCGGCCGGAACGCGCCCGGGCGTCGTAAAGGCGCAACGTCACACCGACGACGTCGTAACCTTGGCGCGCGAGCGTCAACGCCGCCGCGCCGCTGTCTACGCCGCCGGACATCGCAACCAGTACTTTTTCAGCCATCGCGGAATATCCTCGAACTTGAAAAATATCACACCGCGAACGCGAAGTCAACGCCGGCCATTTTAACAGATTATCACGCGGCCGCCGCCCCTCGGGCCGCAAACCGAAAAACCCCCGCGTTGCCCGGGGATCCGGCGGCTTTCGAACTTAGGGTCGACGTTATTTGAAACGGCGTCGGTACTCTTTCAACTTCTGGGCGGCGACCAGCGGGTCGACGTGCTCGTACGTTTTGGCGAGAAGGTAGAACGCGCGCTCCTCGCCGGGGTCGAGGCCGAGGACGTCGCCATAGCGGCGTATGGCTTCGCCGTAGTCGCCCCTCGCCGCCGCGACGGTCGCCATGTCGAAGAGGGCACGTTTGTTGCGGCGGTCGAGCGCCAGGACTTCGGCTAGTTCCTCCGCGGCGCGCTCGTTTTCGCCGCGGCGGAGGTAGACCTCGGCTCGAGCGCATCTGGCCTGGGCGACGTACGGGAATACGTCGAGGAATTCGTCCAGATGGAGCTCGGCTTCGTCGTAGTGGCCCGTTTCGATTAGGGCCTCGGCCAGGTAGTAGGGCGCCGCGGCGTCGCCGGCGGCCCTCGCTTTCTTGAACTCCTTGATCGCCCCCGGCAGTTCGCCCCGGGCGAGATTTATTCGACCCCGCACGAGGTAGTTGCGGCCGGTTCCCTCTTCGGCTTCGCTCGCTAATAGTTTTATCGCTTTCTCGGTTGCGCCCCGCCGCGCCCAACCGTCGGCGAGGACGGTCAAAGCCGGGACCGGTAGAGCGGCCTCGGGGTCGCCCAAAGCCTCCGCGAGTACCGCCAGCGCCCACGCCTCGGCGAGGGCTTCCAATGAAGCCGCCGCGCCGGCCCAGGCCGCCGGCGACGCCGGGTCCTCCGCCAGGACTTGCTCGTAATACGCGAGCGCTTCCTCGTGCGCGCCCCGCAACCTGAGCTCGTCGGCTCGCGATAAGAGGTCGCCGCCGGGGCGGTCCGCGGCGGCCAGTGCTACCGAAATAACGAGCGGGATTAGGAGGATACCCGTCTTCTTAAGGTTTTTTACCGGCACGGAGGGCGGAAATGTGGTCGCGCGCCGATTTCACGTACGGCGCCTCGGCGGCCACGTTGACGGCTTGATTGACGTAATCTTCCCATATCGAAAGCGCTACGCGCCGGTCCATCTCTTCGTACGCCAACGCGAGCCAATATAGTACCGTTATATCCTCGGGCGCCAGGGCGCAAGCTTCGCGGTAGAATTTTATAGCCTGCACCGGTTCGTGGGCGTAGTAGTGCGAAAGGCCGCAATTAAAATTTGCGGCGACGAGGCCGGGGTCCAGCAGCAGCGCCTCCTCGTAAGCCCGCGCCGCGGCCTGATACCGGCCCATCCTGTTCAATATCACGCCGAGGTTGTAGTGGATTTCGGGGCGGTCGGGGTCGCGGCGGGCGCACATCTCGTATCGGGCGCGCGCTTCCTCCAGCCTACCGGCGACGCCGTAGCAGTAAGCCAGATAGAAGTGGGGCGCCAGGTCTTCGCCGCACTCGCGGCAAGCCGCCTCCAATAAGGCTATGGCGTCCTCCCCCCGTCCCGCCTCGATCAACAACTTCGCCCGGGCGACGTCGCCGGCGGGCGCGGCGCCGGCCGAGGCCGCAAAAACAACCGCTGCCCATACGACGGCGCAGGCGGCAAATCGGGCGATGAGGGGTTTACTCATTTTCGTCTTCCGACGTTCCCCCTGAAATGCTCTCGAGCGTCGCCATGTACTCCTTGGCGCGTTCCACCCATTTAGCCTCTTCCGGGAGCTGCTCCGCTATGGTCAGGTAGCGGTCCCAGGCCTCGACGGCGTCCTCGACGCGGCCGCCTTCCATAAGCGCGTGGGCGTAATTGTACAAGAGGTCGGGGGCGTACGGGTCCCCGGCGAGGGCCTTCTCGTAGTATACGATAGCTTGGACGAAGTCCTTGCGGAGGTGGTATATGCGGCCCATATTGAAGTAGGCGTGGTGGTAAAGGGGGTCGATGGCGAGCGTCGTGCGGTAAGCCTCGAGGGCTTTCTCGGGCTCGCCGAGGTCGGTATAGCAAACGCCGACGTTGAACTGGGCGTCGGCTTTCTCGGGGTCCTTGGCCAAGCACTTTTCGAATTGTTCTATAGCCGCCTCGAAGTCTTCTTTCTCATACTCAACCTCGCCCTGCTTAAAAAGCTCGTTGGCCTCTTGCAGGAGCTTCATTTTGTCCTTGGCGCCGTAGGCCGACGCCGCCAGCGCGAGGGCGGCCAACGAGAACAACGCGACTTTCGATAGACGACTAAATATCGGCATAACGGCTTTAAAGGCCTTCCAGGAGCTCAAGCCGCTGCGAGGCTTTGGCGCGACTCTCGGCCAGGTCGTCCCGGCCGGCGGAGTAGCTTAAAAATTCGCGGTAATATGAGGCCGCCGCGTCGCCATCTTCATCGGCGTCGGCCAGCGCCGCGAGGTTGTAGTAAGGTTCGGCGAAATCCGGCTTTAAGCGCACGACCTCCATGTACCCCGCCCGCGCCTCCTCCACCCGGCCCACCTGCTGCTTGATGAAGGAGAGGCCGAAGAGGTAGTGCGCGTTCTCGGGGAACCTGTCCACCAGCCGCTGGTATATCTCGAGCGCTTGCTCGAACTCGGCCGCGGCCGCATAGTCGGCGGCGTACTCCGCCAGTACGTCCGCGCTCGCCGCGCCTTCGACTACGGCCTCGAAGTAGTAATCGACGGCGCTGCGCCGGTCCCCCGCCGCCTCGTATGTCGCGGCCAACTCGGCCAGCGTCGGGCCGTCGCGGCCGTACTTCAACGCCTTCTCGTAGTAGGCGATGGCCTTCTCCGCGTCGCCCGCCGCCCGCGACCACTCCGCCAGCGCCAGGTAAATTTCCCGCGTGCCCGGTCGCCGCGTCAGGTAGTACTCCAGCGTATCGCGCGCCTCCCCCCCCCGGCCCAAGTGGTCCAGCAGCTTCGCCTTCAAAAGATGGGCGTTGTCTCTATCCAGCCCCCGGGCAAAAGCCTCGTCGAGGTAGTGCAGGCCGTTGCGGTAATCGCCGCGGCGCTCCGCGATAACGGCCAGATTGTAGAGGACCGCGATGTCGTCGGGGTACGCCTCCAGCGCCGCCAGCAAGTCCCTTTCCGCCGCCTCGAACTCCCCCCGGGCCATCAGCGCAAGCCCCCGGATGAGACGAGTGGCCGCGTCGTCGGGCCACGTCGCCAGAATACCGTCCGCGAGCTCGAACGCCCGCCCGTAGTCGCCCACGAGCAACGCGGCCTGCGCTAGGTTACGCCGCGCCGCCAAGTCCCCCGCGGCGCCGACAATACCCGCCAGCACGCCAGCCAACAGCGCAACTTTTGTAAGCGAAAGCCTCACTTTTAGCCAAAGTCTAACAGAATAAAACGGTACCGTCAAGCTTAATGTCTTTTATTTAAAGGCTATTTTACCCTTGACGCGATTATTGCTCTATGCTATAATGAAATATAACTTGGTGCTGGGAAAACCGGGCCCCCCGAACGCGTTTCGGCGGGGCCTTTTTTATAAGGAGGGCTTTTTATGGATCGTCTGGATGTCTTATGGTCCGAACTCTTCGGAGACGAGGACGTCGACGCCGAGTTCGACCACACTCAACGCGGCGAGCCGCCGTGGTTCGGCTTCGTGCCGAGGGTCCTGGCGGTGGACGCGACTTGCCCCGCCAAGCCGGCTTTCGCGCTGTGGCGGAGCGGCGAGGTAGCGGAGGCCGGCGCTTTCAACGTCGACCGGAAGGAGGCGCCCGGTAAGCTCCGGGCGCTGCTCATGTTGGCGGAGACTTTCGCCGACTTCTGCCGGGACCGCAACCTCTTCGGCGCGTACCTGGCGACGTTCGACCTGTTGGAGGATGCGGCGCGCGCCGCGGCCACCGCGGCCCTGGCCCGGGAGGCGGATTGGTGCGGGATGTTGATACTCGAGCCGCTGCCGTACCCGCCGGACCCGGCGCTCGAGGCCGCGGCCTGGCTGGCGGAAGTCGCCGCCGCCAGGCTTGACGCCGGCATCCTCAAACCGCCTCAGCTGGTGGCGCGCCGTCTGCGCCCGGATAAACCGCAAGGTTTAAACCTCACCCTGGAAGGTGCCGGCGTACCCGTCGGCCAAAGGCCCGGGGAGCTTAAGGAAGACGAGCTGGATTAGGCGGGCGCCGCGCCGCAACCGCACCCCCGCCGGCGACGCCACCAAGAGGAGCGCGCGGCTGCGCCCCCGATACCCGGTATCCCAAAGGGCGGTCGCGACCGTAGCGCCCATCCGCAACAGGCTCGAGCGCGGCCGGGCGAAGGCGCACAAGTCGTCGTGGATGTTGACCGTCTCGCGGAACGATACGGCGTAGCCACCGGCGTCGAGGGTAATCCACCCGTCGTCGTCGAACGCCAGGGCCTCCGTCTCGGGTACCACGCGGTCGTCGTTGTCGAAGCCGAGGCGGCCCGCGCCGCGCCACACGCCCACCTCCGCCAGCGTGAGCTCGACGCCGTTGGGTTGGAGCTGCTCGTCGGCGCAGGGCGCGACCAGCGGCGGCGTCCATTCGAAGACGCGCCGGCGCAACTCTTCGCCCGCGAGTATCGCCATTTAATCCAGCGGCCCTTCCAGGAGAGTGAGTATCTCGCCCGCGAGGTAGAACGAGCCGGCGACGGCCACCAGGCCGCCCTCGCCCGCGACGGCCAGGCCGCGCGCGAAGGCCGCCCCGGCCGGCGTCACGGCTTCGACGCCCCGGAACGTCCCCCGCGTCGCGTCGGCCAGTTCGGCGGCGGCGCGCGCACGCGGCGTCGCCGCGGCGGTGGCAATCGCGTGGCCCACGTACGGCGCCAGCTCGCCCGCGAAGGACGCCGCGTCCTTCTCCGCCGACATCCCCCACACGAGGGCCTTCTTATCGGCCGGTACGCCGTCTATGACCGCGGCCAGCTCGCGCGCCGAGGCCGCGGTGTGGGCGACGTCCAGCACGACGACGGGCGAACCCGGAAGGACCTCGAGCCGCGCCCGCGCCCTTCCGCCCTCCACCCCCCGCCGCGCCGCTTCCGCAGCTACGTCGAACGGGCCGAAGCTCTCCAACGCCGCGAGCGCGACGGCGGCGTTCGTCCGCTGCGCCGCGCCCGCCATCGCGGCCTTTACCCCCCGGAGCTCGTACCGCGGGCCGCGGTAGTCGAACGTCCCGGCACCGTTCACCGAGAAATGGACGTCGTCGCCCACGAACGCGACGGGCGCGCCGACGTCGCGGCCGGCCTCGCGGAGTACCCGGGCCGCGGCCTCCTCCTGCGGCGCGCTGACGGCCGGGACCGCGGCCTTGAAGACGCCCGCCTTCTCGGCCGCTATTTTCTCGAGGGAATCGCCCAGGATTTGCGTGTGGTCCAGGCCCAGCGTCGTTACCGCTACCGCCGCCGGCCGTACGACGTTGGTGGCGTCAAGCCGACCGCCCAGGCCGGCCTCCAGTATCGCGACGTCTACGCGCCGCTCGCGGAAGTGCAGCAGCGCCGCGGCCAGCAACGTCTCGAAGTACGTCCGGTAGTTGGCGGCCTCCTCCCCCGTCATAGCCGCCTTCACCTCGGCGACGAGCCCGCCGAAATCCTCCCTGGACACTATTTCGTCGGCGAAGGTAATCCGTTCGCGCGCCGAGCGCAGGTGGGGAGAGGTAAACGTCCCGGCGCGCCGGCCCGCGGCCGCGAACGCCGCGGCCAGCATCGCGACCACCGAGCCCTTGCCCTTGGTCCCGACGACGTGAATAATGGGAAAGGCATCTTGAGGAGTGCCCAGCCGCACGAGCAACTCGGCGAAGTTCTCAAGGTCGAAGACGCGCGTGTCGTAGCGGCGCGGCACGTCGCGCTCGTAGTTGACGAGCGAGTCCAGGAAGGCTTTGGCGTCGTCGTAGTTCATATATGACTAGCCGGCGTGGGGCGACGGCTTCCGGGGCTCCTCCTCCTCTTCCTCATCCTCCTCGGCCGGCGGCTCTTCTTCCTCCGGCTCGCGCTTGGGGTACGCGAGCCACGCCACGCCGATGGAAATAAGGTACAGCAGGAGAAGCGGCACAGCGAGTATGGACTGCGTGAAGACGTCGGGGCCGGGCGTGAGCGCCGCGGCCAGGATGAAGACCAAGAGGATTACGTACTTCCATTTGGCCGTCAATAATTTGGCCGAGACGATGCGGAGGCGGGCGAGGAAGAAGATGACAACCGGCGCCTCGAAGACAAGGCCGGTCGCGAGCATGAGCCGCAGCGCGAGCGACGCGTAGCTTCCCAACGTCCAGTCGGCGGTGAGGGTTTCGGTCTCGAACGAGCGGAAGAACCGCATCGCCGGAAATAGCATATAGTAGCCGAAGACGACGCCCCCGACGAAGCAGGTCGACGTGGCGGCGACGAAGGGGAAGGCGTAGCGCTTCTCCTTCCGCAGGAGGCCCGGCGCGACGAAGCGCCATATCTGGTAGAAGATGAAGGGGGACATGACGACCAGGCCGGCGATGAACGCGACGGCGATGTGGACGATGAAGGCCTCCGCGGGCTTGATATACTGGAACTTGCCGGCGCCGGGCGCGAGCAGCAAGTTTACCAACCGGGGCGAGAAGTAGAACGCGCCGGCCGTGCCGGCGGCGGCGGCGCCCAGGATCCAGAGGATCCGCACCCGCAGCTCCTCCAGGTGCTCCAGGAAGTTCATCTCGTTCGGCTTTTTTAGGGGCATAGTTAAGGGTAAAAAACTCCGGCCTTTCGCCGGAGTATAACTTTATCGAAAGTTATCCGCAAGGGATTAGGGGTTAGAAGGGCGGTACGAAGTCGGGGTGTTCTTGGAGCCATTTATTTTGGGCGCGGTAAACGCCGAAATCGTCTTCAGCGGCGCGCCCGACCAAATATCCTACCGCGAAGAACGCCACCGGTATTGCGAGGGGCGAAAGAGATTCAGCGGTCGAGGGCCGGCCTCCGCCTCCGGATTCGTTAAAACCCATGCCCAAGGCAACGTGATATGCAATACCGGCCCCTACGGCCGCGAAGCAAGCGGCTATGCCCCAGCGCAATTTACCGGCGTTGGTTTTCACTTCCTCTTTGGGTAAAAGCGCGCCGTCGGGGTAAAAGTAAACTTTCTCCCCTTCCAGGTCGTGACCTTTTGCCGGCCAGTACGGCGCCCCTTTGCCCCGCGTTGCCGTTACCGCGTATACGCCTTTGCCACCCCTCGCGCGCCCAGGGAACCGCCCGCGTACGCCAACTAGCCATACATATTCGGCGTCTAAGACGCCCTCATTTTTAAGTTTCAACCCCGACCACGTTTTGTCCGGGGACCCGTCGGGCTCGGGTACGAAAACGACCCGCGCTTCCGGCGTGCCGTTCAAAGCCAGCGTCCCCTCTACTTCTACCTCGACGCGTCGGCTGTCGCCGTGGATTAAAATCCCCCGGGAAAGCGCGTCTTCGCGGGCTACCGTTACCCGCGTCCCCGGCTCGAGCGTAAGCGTCGCCCCGGGCGATATTAGCAGGTCGCCGGCGAGGTACACGTCGCCGGCCCACGTCGTATCCTCGGCTATGGTTCCGGCCACGCCCGGGCCGCCGTAGTCGGCGGCGCCGGCGGCCCCCCACGTGCAAACGCAAGCCGCAACCGCGTACTTAAACATTTTCATAAAAACCAAACCGCAACCCGCTCGCGCGAGTCGCGGCTTTTTGGGCGCTACAGGACTTGAACCTGTGACTTCTGCTCTGTGAAAGCAGCGCTCTGCCAACTGAGCTAAGCGCCCGCGCCATCGTCGTACCCCTCCTCGCTTTTTATTATACACCCGGCCCGTGCCTGTGTCAACCGCGTTCGCCGACTCGACGTTAAGGGAGTTCGCCGGCGTCGAGCGTGTAAGCCCCGACCGCCTCGTCGCGGCCTACGTGGGAGGCGACGATCTCGCGCGCGCGTTTGGGCGTCATGTCGGCGTAGATCAGCTCCTCGCCGTCCGCGGCGGCCACGACTACCAGCGGCTCGCGCTCGCACAGGCCGCGGCAGCCGCACTGCGTTACGATGACGTCCGTTATGCCGAGCCCTTCGAGCTCGTCGATTATCGCGGCCAGGACCTCCCGCGCGCCGGCGGCGATGCCGCACGTCCCCATGCCGACGACGACGGTGTAGCGCGCGCCGCCCTCCGGCAACTCCTCGCCGGGCATCTTCTCGACCATCTTGCGTAAGTCTTCGAGTTTCATCGCGCTGCCTTCCCCTCGCGGGCCCGGCTACGAAGCGTCGCGGCCTTCCGCCAGCCTTCGCTCGCGCTCCCGGAGGTATTTTAGAAGCGCTCCCGCGACGCGGGGCTTCCCCAGAGACCTCGTGGCCAACGTTTGTTTGAGCTCGACGGTACCCACCTCGTAGCACGCGCCGTCTATCGTATGCCGGTATTCGAATTCCACGTCGGCGTTAGTCACCACCAGCGTCCATACCGTCGCCGCTATGTCGCCGAGCGGCGGTCGGTCGACGTGGTCGAGCTCGAAGCGCGCCTCGACCGCCGTCCCCTGCCCGGGCGACGACGTAACGGCTAAGCCGCCGCCGGCCTGTTCCGCCGTTTGCTTGAGCAGCGGGATGCCGAGCCCCACGCGGCGCGTGTCACGGGTGGTGAAGAACGGATCGTGGATTTGGGCGAGCTGTTCCTCGGTCATGCCGCAACCGTTGTCGCGCACGGCGAACGCCAGCAGGTTCCGGGCGCGGTCCTCGGTGACCTCGACCGCGATTTCCGTCGCGCCCGCCCGAATGGAGTTCATGGCGATGTCGAGGATATGTAGGGATAGTTCTTCCACGTCCGATTAATTCAGCTGTAGCCGGCTATGCGCCGGCCTCCTTCGCCGTCCAGGGCCATTTTTATTTCGGCCAGAGTAGGCGCGGCGAGCTCGAAGACGGTGTACCCCTTCCCTATATCCGCAGACTGGTGCGCGTCGGAGGAACGGATAATGGGGTAGCCCGAGCCGACGAAATCCTCCTCCTTGCCGAAGGGCGAGAGCTCGAGGGCGTCGAAGAGGCCGGGGGGGATAAAGCCGAGCTGGCTCGTCATGCTGAAAGCCGGCCGGTCGACGTGGCAGGCGACGGCCAGGCCGCCGTATCGATGAATGTAGTTCACGGTCGTGGCGACGTCCATGTCCGTCGCGCCCAACAGCATCCGCCGGTTTATGCCGAGGACGTTTTCGTCTTCGTCCACGATGACCTGGTAGCCGAACCGCTTCGGGTCGTTCTCGCCCGCTTGGAGCCGTTGATACACTTTGCCCTGCATCTCGCCGACATCGGCCGACGTCGCGAAGAGCGCGAGGACGTGGACTTCCTCCGCGGTGGTAACTTCTATTCCGGGGATTACGACGACGCCGGCTTTTTCGCCCAACCGAACCGTCGGCAGCGCGTTTTCGGAGGCGTTGTGGTCGGTGAGGCCAATAATGGCGAGGCCGCGCTTTCGAGCGGTTTGGACGATGCGTCGCGGCGATTGTTCGAGGTCGCCGCAGGGGGAGAGAACGGAATGGACGTGCAGGTCGGCGCGGAAGGTACGCAGACTGCTCAGCGTTCTATCCCCCTGACGCCCATTTTGTAGAGTCGGCCTGCGAGGTCGAAGCTACTTTCGTCGGAGAGTAGGACGTTTACGCCTTCCTCTCCGGCCTTGGCGAGCGTATCTTCCGAGGGCTTTCTCCCGTTGGCGACGACTACGCCCGCGAGGTCGTTGAGCGAGCATACGGCGGCGATGTTGGCGTGGATCTGGATCGTGATCCAGAGCGCGCCGGCGCCGGCGTTCGCCATCACGTCGGACAATAGGTCCGACACGTAGCTGCCTTTGACGTCGCGGTCGAGGGCCCCGGCGTCGACCGCTACCTCGAGGCCCAGCTTATCGACTATCTTCTTCAGTTCCATGTTTACCTACGTTTTCCCTCGTCTTGAGGGTTGGGGGTAATAGTTCGGCCAGGCTGCTCATCTCCTTGGCCAATCTTTGGAGTTGTTCCCCTAACTTAAAGGTGCAATCGGTGACGTGCGCTTTATTCAAAACGACGTCCTCCGCGAAGGCTCGGCAGGTGGGTGCGCCGCACGAGCCGCAATCAATACCCGGCAGCGTAGTTATTATCTTCTCGAGTTCCTTCATGCGCGCGATGGTTTCGGCGATGTCGGTTCCGAGGCCGAGGGTAGGCCGGGGTTGGACCGGCGCCTTGAGGTTGAACTCCCGCCGCCCCACCATCTCCAGGATCTCGTCGTAGGAGAGGTCCGGCGGCCGGCTCTCCGCGATGCCGAATTCCTCGCCTTTAGCATTCTGTAGGATGCCGATGCGGTGCTTCGCCACGAAGGGCTCCTGGATCGTCAAGGGCCCGCCGACGCATCCGCCGGTACAAGCCCGGAGCTCGAGGTAGTCGTAGCCGTGGTGATACTCGTCGCTCTCGAGGAGCTCCAGAACCCGGACGACGTTGTCGATGCCGTCCACCGCCAAGCGACGTCCCTGGCCCAGGAGTCTATTCTCGCCGCCGGCGGCGCCCCACCCTATGCCTAAGCCCGAGGCACGCGCGATGCCGGGGACTACCTCGATTTTTTCCAGGTTACTCATTACGCGGTTGTAGACGTCGGAGATGGCGAGGGCGCCGTCCAGGAAGTTCTCGCGGGTGGCTACCGGCTGCTTGATAGCGGTGACTTTAGCCGGGCACGGCGTGACGAAGAAAGTACCTATCTCCTCCGGCGCGACGCCGAGGTGGCGGCTCCGGCTTATTTTGACCACGCGTGCGGCGGCGTCCATCGGCGCTTCGATCGGGACTATGTGGCCCACCAGCGACGGAAAGCGAACCTGGATCAGCCGAACGACGGCCGGACACAGCGACGAGATCGTGGGCTTTACCCGGTTTTCGTCTTTGAGGTATTCGCGGAGCGCGAGGGTGACCATTTCGCCCCCCAGCGCCCCCTCGTACACCTCGTCGAAACCCAAGTGGATCAGGCCTGAAAGTACCTTTTCCAGCGACATGGACGTTTTAAATTGGCCCAGGAACGCGGACGCGGGAATTACGACGTTGTACCGAAAGCGCTTTAACTCGTCGAGCGTATCGGTCAGCGCGTACTTGGCGTCGGTGGGGCAAACCCGGATGCACTCGCCGCAGTCGACGCACCGTAGCGGGTTTATCCGGGCCTTGCCGTATTGTACCCGTATCGCCTCGGTCGGGCATTCGCGGACGCAGTGGGTGCATCCTATGCACCGGTCCGCGGCCAAAAGCACCGAGTGATAGTAACTTCGCATCTCCGCTCTGCGTTTTTCGGCCATATCGAAGCCTTGGAACGACGTGCTACCGTTCTCACCGCGATTGTACGGTTAATTTTTCGCGATTATATTACGGCTCCTCCACAAGGGCAAGATATTTCTGACGTTCCGACGATCGAAGAGCGAGCTATCTGTTTTACTCCTCCCTTTTGTTTGACGGGAGGCCGAATATTTTTCTCGCGTACGCCCCCATAGCCCAACACCCGACTCGCAGCGGGTGGTCCAATATAGCCGTCCGGGCGGTACATACCATCCAGCATTGCACCGGGCACGCCCGGCCGGTCGTCGGCAGGAGAGCCCGACGCGCGCCGCCTCCCCAGATTTCGTCGAAGCTCTCGCGGCCGAGATTGCCCACCTTCTCGGCGCGCATGTTACACAGGTATACGTCCGCCGCCGGGTCGAGGTAGAAGAACTTGTCGCCGGCGCGGCACGGTATGGGGCGCCGACCGCGTATTACGACGTCCCGCAGGCCCGCGGCGAAGTAGGCGCGCGCAGCCCCGCCCGGCGTGAACCGGCGGAGGTAATACCGCGTCGCGGCGTCCACGGCTCGCAGCGCAGCTTCCCGCCCCGGGACCGCCCCCTCTCGGGGCTTGAAATAATGCTCGGAGATATGCGTGAGGGCGAGGCTCAGCGGCAAGCGGTATTCCGCGGCCAGCTTGGCCACGCCGTCGAACTCGTCCACGTTGGCCGCCGATATGGTGAACGCGAGGTGGAGGTCGGGGCCCAACAACCGCGCGAGGCGCCCGACGGTCTCCAGGGTCTTTTTGAACGAGCCGGGCGCCTGGCGGACGTGGTCGTGCGTGGCCTCGAGGCCGTCGAGCGAGACAGTCACGTGGAGGCGGGGGACGTCGCGCCGCAGTTCGCGCACGACCTCCTCGGCCCGCTCCGGCAACGTGCCGTTGATGGATATGGTTATTTGGGCGCCGGTCGCGTCGTGGACGGCGCGCACGCGCGGCACGAGGTCCGCCAGCAAAAGCGGCTCGCCGCCGGTGAGGTTGACGAATTTGAGCGACGGCGGCAATTTCCGCAACGTCTCGGGCGTCAACAGCTCGTCGGTCTCGCGGTCGGCGAGGTCGCACGTCAGGCAGCGGAGGTTGCAGCGGTAGGTCAAAGCGACCACCGCGTCGACCGGCCCTTTATCCTTCGTCGGGGACATCGGCTTTATTTTCACCCAATAGCTCGGTAAAAAGCGCGTCGTATTCGTCGAGCATGCGGCCTACGTCGTACCGTCGCGCCACCGCGGCCCGCGCGGCCGCGCCCATCTCCAGCCTTTTAGCCGGTGCCGCGGCCAACTCGATTATGGCGCGCCCCAGCTCTTCGCTCGAACCCGGCGCAAAGGTGACGCCGGCGCCCCCCGACAACATCGCCGGGACGTCGCCGACGGCGGCCGCGACGGCGGCCAAGCCGTGGGCCATGGCCTCGAGCAGCGCCAGCGGCGCCGACTCCCGGCGCGACGGCAGCACGAAAAGGTCCGCCGCCCGGTAGACGGGCGAGACGTCGTCGAGCTCGCCCAGGAAAGCGAACCGGCCGCCGAGGTTGGCGCGCGCGAACCGCTCCAGACGGGGCCGCTCCGGGCCGCCGCCCGCGACCGCGAGGAACGGCCGGCGGCCTTCAGCCGCCGAGGCCAGCGCTTCCAAAAGGACGTC
>JAZGGY010000287.1:0-3243 GCA_036480675.1 bacterium
TTGCCGACGCCGGTAATAACCGCGTCCAGCGTTTCACCGCCGCGGGGAGCTTCCTGGCCAAGTGGGGCTCCGCCGGGACCGGCGAGGGTCGGTTCCTCTTCCCGCGCGGCGTCGCCGTCGCTCCCAACGGCCGCGTCTACGTCACGGATAGCACCAACCGCCGCGTCCAGTACTTCACCGCGGCCGGCAGCTTCCTCGGCAAGTGGGGCTCGTACGGGACCGCGGCCGGCCAGTTCACGCTGCCGATAGGGATAGCGGTATCGGCGCGGCCGTACGTCTTCGTCACCGACCGCCACCGCATGCAGTTCTTCACGCCGACCGGGAGCTTCGTGGGCGAATGGGGCCGGCGGGGCGAGGGCGAGGGCGAGTTTACGGACCCGGTCGCCGCGGCGCTCCCGTCGGACGCCCGCATCTACGTCGCGGACCTCCGCAACGCCCGCGTCCAGTACTTCAAATATGGGAACCCGGCCGTGGCGCCGGCCTCGCTCGGGAGGGTTAAGGCGTTGTTCTGGTAAGACCGCAAGGCCTTGTGCCCCATAATAGCCGCGGCCTTTGACCTTTACGGGGCCGCGGCTTTATTGTATACTTCGCCGATTAGGCGCCTGCTATGAAGATCCTGCACCGATACATAATCGTCGAGCACGTCGGGCCGTTCGTCTTCGCCGTCTTTACGGCTACGTTCGTTCTCCTCCTCGCCCGGATATTCAAGATGATGGAACTCATCATCTCGAAGGGCATCGACGTATTGACGGTGGGCGAGCTTTTTTCCTACTTTATGCCTTCCCTTCTCGCTATGACGGTCCCGATGGCGGTGATGGTCGCGTCGCTGATGGCCTTCGGCCGCCTGTCCTCCGACAACGAAATAACGGCCCTCAAGAGCGTCGGCGTGAGCCTCTACCGGCTTATCTGGCCGGTGCTGGTCGTGGGGCTTATCATGGCCGTCTGTATGTTCTTCTTCATCGACCGCGTCGTCCCCGCCTCCAACCTGCGCTTCAAGGACCTCATGCTCTCCATCGGCATGAAGCGCCCCGACCTCGAGCTCAAGGAGCGCGTCTTCATCCAGGACTTCCCTGGCTACGAGCTGTACATCGAGAAGATGGACGACCGGACGGGCGAGATGCGCAACGTAACCATTTTCCAGATGGAGGGCGGCCGCCTTAAAAGCACGATCGTCGCCGACCGGGGCCGCGTCGCCTCAGCCAACGTGCGCGGCCTCGTCGTCCTGGAACTCTACGACGGCGAGATGCACGAGGTTTCGGCCGATGCCCCCGACACCTACCGGCGCCTGCGTTTCGACAAGCAGGTCGTCAACCTGGAGTTCGAATCGGAGCTGGTACGCACCGCCCACGCCGCAAAGGGCGACCGCGAGATGACGACGGCCGAGATGCGCGCCGCGGTAAACAAGCTGGCCGAGGGAATCGCGATGACGCGCGCGGAGGGGACGGCGACGTTCATCGAGGAGAAATACCAGGTGCAGCAAATAGAGTTGCTGGAGCGACGCAAGAACGAGTACCTGGTCGAGATATACAAGAAGACCGCCATACCGTTCGCCTGCGCGGCGTTGATCCTGGTGGGCGCGCCGATGGGGGTAATCATTCGCCGCGGCGGCAAGGGCGCCGGCTTCAGCTTCTCCATCGGCTTTTTCCTCTTGTATTACATTATGCTCCTCGCCGGCGAGGCCTTCGGCGACCGCGGCATGATGCCGCCCTTCCTGGCGATGTGGCTCCCCAACATCCTGCTCACGGTATTGGGCGCGTGGCTTTTGACGCGCGCGGTCCGCGGTATGGTGTCGTTCGCGGCCCTCCGGTTCCTCGACGTACGCCGGTGGCCTTTCATCCGGGCCCTTTTGAAAAAGCGACGGCCGCGTTGGGCCCGGGAGAAAGGGGCCGGTTCCGCGGCGGAGGGCGGCCGGTGAAGATAGGGCCCCGTATACTCGACCGCTATTTGTCGTTCGAGTTCTTCCGGATGTGGCTCACCGCGCTCCTCGCCTTCGTAGTGATCTTCCTGGTCGTAAATCTCTTCGAGAAAGTTTCGAAGTTCCTCGAGTACGACGTGCCCATAGGCGTCGTAGTCAAATACTACCTCTTCATGATCCCGTACATCGTCAAGTGGATGAACCCCATCGCGGTTTTGCTCGGGGTCCTGTTTTCGTTGGGGACGCTGTCGCGTAACCTGGAGATTACGGCCATGACCGCCGCGGGGCTCAGCCTGCGGCGGATAATATTGCCGGTTATCGTGCTCGGCTTCGCCATAAGCGCGGCGGTCTTCGTCTTCGGCGAAACCGTAGTACCGTACGCCGATACCCGCAAGGCGGAGATCGAGACGGTATATATTAGAAGGTTGCCGTTGTTGAAAACTATCCGTCGCATCAACCTCGCCTACCGCGGTAAGGAGGGGCGGTTTTATTACATCCGCGTCTTCGACGGCATACGCAACCAGATGCGCGACGTCCGTATCATCGAGAAATCGGAAGCGGGGGAGCTCCGTCGCCTCATCGTCGCGCGCACCGCGGTATGGCGGGGCGGCCGGTGGCAGTTTCGCGACGGCTCGGTGCGCACTTTCCGCAGGACGGGCGGCATTTCCATATCTTATTTCGACAAGGAATATTTCGACGTCCCGGAGACGCCCGAGGACTTCATGCGCGAGGCGAAAAGCCCGGAGGCGATGAAGTTCAAAGAGCTCGCGACGTACATCTCCAATTTGGAGTCGTCGGGGGTAGGCGCCGCGAAGGAGCGGGTCGAACTCTACTTAAAAATTTCGGTGCCCCTGGCCAACTTCATCGTCATCTTTCTGGGGGCGCCGCTCGCGCTGCAGAGCCATCGTGCCGGCCTGGCGTACGGCTTCGGCCTGGCGATTCTCCTCGGATTTATGCTGTGGGGCGCGCTGGCGGTAGGGCGCGCCTTCGGCCAGGACGGGACGCTGTCGCCCCTGGTCGCGGCGTTCCTCCCGGATACGATATTCGGCCTGATAGGTCTGGGGATGCTCTATCGGGCGCGGACTTAACCTGTGACGTACGCGAGGGAAATCGCGACCGTTATCGCCAACGACGCCGACGGCGACGCGCGTCTGCTTCGGCTCGGCGCACCCCGTATCGCCGCCGCGGCGCGACCTTTCCAGTTCGTCCTCGCCAAGGTCCCGGCCGCGGGTTTTATGCTGCGCAGGCCGCTCTCGATCTTCGACGCCGGCGACGACGAGATCGAGCTGCTGATAAGGCCGGCAGGCGAAGGGACCGGGAAGCTCTGC
>JAZGGY010000288.1:0-10644 GCA_036480675.1 bacterium
CGCAACCTGAAGGGCGAAGACTAATTATGTACGACGATCTCGATTTTTCGCGCGTGCTCCGCGAGATACTGGCCCGACGAGGCTTGAGCGCCGGCGACCTCGCCCGGGCGACGGGTTTGTCGCGCCAGGCGATTTACCAAATCCTGAACGGCAAAACGCGCACTCCCAAACGCTCCACGCTCGACAAAATGGCCGCGTTCCTGGACGTGCCGCCGGGCCAACTCCTCCGCGGCGAATTACCCGAGGACACCCCCGGGTTCCTCCAACCCGACGAGGAGATCCTCGCCCAGGTCCCGGACGTTGTAGGACCGGAGCTCGAGGCCGTAATCGAGCGCGAAATGCCGGACCGCACGCCGCTGCTGCTGGACGGCCCTTCTTCCAAAGCCCGCCAGGACGTCCTGAAGATGAAGCTCTACCTCATCCTCAAAAAGAGGAAACTGAGCGCCCCGGAAAAAAGCGATTCGCTTGGCGAAAACTGACGGGTTCTGTCAGGGCCTTAGTATATAATGTTACCGTGCAAAGGCCCGAGCTCGCAGCCACGGCGTTGTGGCGAGCCACCTGTCCGGACGGATGGCGCGTCGAGCCGATAAACCTGGGCGCGGTCGCCGCGTATCTGGGCGTCGACATTTTAACTTGGCAGCCCGACGAGGAGCAACTCAACGGGGCGCTGATACGGAGCGCGAAGACGGTTTTCGTAAACGCGGCGCTCGTGCGGCCGCGGATGCGCTTCGCCGCCGCTCACGAATTAGGCCACTACGTCCTCGGCCACGAGGGCGACTTCTTCTGCCCCTTCAACCGGTACGCGACGCTGGAATGCGAGGCCAACCGCTTCGCCGCGGCGCTCTTGATGCCGACGACGGTGGTGAAAGCGCTCTGGCTCAAATTGAGCGACCTGACGCCCGCCGCCAAATTATCGGCGCTGGCCGAGCGGCTCGCGGTATCGCGGCAGGCGCTCGGCTACCGCCTCCGCGCGGTGGGCATCGCCGGCGACGCGCCGGCCGCCCCACAGCGAGCTTAAGGAAGGCCCCGGCAACCAAAAAAGATTACCGCCCCGCGGCAGAAGCGGGGCGGTCCTTATTTGCCGGAGGCGGGAGTCGAACCCGCACGGAGCAAAAGCTCCGAGGGATTTTGAGTCCCTTGCGTCTACCTGTTCCGCCACTCCGGCGCGACGGATAATATAACAGAGTTGAAGGACGGCGGCAAGGAGGAAGTACGCCGGCGCGTGTGGTCGGAACGCGTACGCGCAGCACGGCCGTAAGGGCGAGACGTATACGTTTGGGAAAAGCTGGGAATTGCGCTGAGTCAAGGGGAGAAATTGGAAGAGTGGGTGTTTCCCGTCGCGTTTATTCCAACCACATATTGTTGGCATTTTTTTCTTGACACCGAGGGTTTTGTGTTGTTTAATATTGTTGGGTTAAGGGTAATCCGCTTCGAATGCTTTTATAAGTTGGGACGTTTAGGTGGGGTTAAAGAGGAAAGAGATGACTGCGATTAAAAAGGCTACCGTCGGTAGAATAACCGGGGTGGCCGTTTTATATTTACTCTAACCAGGAAGGAGCGATTATGATTAAGAAATACTTTTGGCCGGCACTCGCCATGGTATGTTTCGGCGCGGGTATAATTTTAATGTGCCGGATAGATTTCAAACCCGCGTACGGCGCGCCGGGCGACGGGACAGCGATGTTCCAGCTCGACAAAGCGTCCTCGCAGGGCTTAACTTACGACGGTACTTACCTAATTTACCTTGACGTAAACTATAATACGACGCAAGCGATATATAAGCTAACGACGACCGGTTCCATAGCCCCGGGTACCGCGGAACCGCCAAGGAAAACGGACGCGAACCAGAAGGGTCTGGCGTGGGACGGCGCGTATATCTGGTGTTCAATCCCGGGAAACAAGGAGATATGGAAGGTAGGTAGTAGTGGGGACCCGCCTATAACCACGGAAAACGATTTCGTATACGACATAACGTACCACGACGGGTACCTGTACGAGGTCGACGGTAAAGACGGAACCATTTATAAGATAAACGTGGCGACCGGGGCAACGGTAGACTCTTACGGCGCGCCTGACGTTACCGACGACAAGTACTTCGGCCTGACGACGGACGGGACCTACCTTTACGTAAGCACGTACGGCGAAGACGATTTGATACTTAAATACACCCTGGCGGGGTCGTACGTATCGTCGTTCAATGCTCCTGGTGACCATCCGCACGGCCTCGCTTACGACGGCACTTACCTCTGGTGCGTCGACGACATAACCGAGAAGTTTTACAGGTTTGAAAAATAGGGGAGTGACGAGATGAAGAAGGTAAAATACGCTATGGCCGTGACGGCGTTGTTAACGGGCGCGGCGGCGGTTTCTTTAGCCGATACCGTCCAGACCACGCTTACGTTCGACGAGACGGATTTCGACTTCTCTACAATTACGATAGAGGGAGAACCAGAACCGTACGACTTCGTGACGTACGAAGAGGGGAATTTCCACAACGTCCCCGGAGAACCTACGTTGCCCGTCGCTCCTTATAGTTTCAGCATACCGTTCGGTTCGACCGTAACCAACGTCGTGATAACGGATTCCGAGTCGGAAATAATCGACGATAATTATTACCTTTACCCGGGCCAGGTACTACTACCCATAGGCGGGGAAAGCTCCTACGACCCTACGCTTTACGGTCTTGATTTCACGGAGCCCGAACCGGGTATCTACGAAGACGACGACCCTTTCCCGGACGAAATCCTGATCGACCGCGGCTCGGGCGAATCGCGCGGCCACCTACTCGCCGATTTCAGGGTTTTCCCGATGCAATACGTAGCAGAGGAAGACGAGTTAAACGAGTTGAAGCTTTATACGTCCATAACGGTCCAGGTTACGTACACGCCGCCGCAGGGACAGCCCGAAGCGGAAAGGTACGAGTGGCCGGAGCTCTACGAACTCTGGGCGGAAAAAGTTGAGGACACGGTAGTTAACGCCGGCGACGTGGACGACGACCGGGAGCCCGTTAACGACGTAGACGTTATGGAGTGGGGCACCGAAACGGTAAACGGCGAGGAAATCCCGTGGGTCAAACCCGCCGAATCGGGATATTACGAGTACAATCTTCCCCACGAGGTGGAAGGTTACCTCGACCCCGACCACGAAGCCGTGCCGTCGTACCCCTTCCCGTTCATCGTCATAACCAACGACGAATGGGTAACCGCTGCGGTTCCCAAGTCCCAACCCGGTCTGTTGGAAGCTCTGGATGACTTCTACGAATGGAAGATGCGCAAGGGCGTTCCGCTGCACATCGTGATGGTGGACGATATCATCGATAACTGGGAAGGCGACGACAACCAGGATAAGATCCGGAACTGGATGAAAGCCGTCGTCGACGTATACGGGACGCAGGCCTTTATGTTCGTTGGCGATACCGCCGAACCCCCGGAATACACTTCCGCGACCTGGGAAACGTACGGCGACTACGGCGTCGTGCCGTCCCGCTTCGTATGTACGAGCCCGGACTACTACATTCACCCCTCCGACTTCTATTTCGCTTGCCTCGACGGAACCTGGGGCCCTTTTATGAAGAATAGTATCGGATATTACGGAGTCTCAGACGTTACGGGCCTTAACTTACGCCCTACCGTTACAGTCGGCCGGGTTCCCGTAGGCGATGCGACCGGCGGCGACGAGGCCGCAAACGAGGCCGAGGCGTTCGTACAGATGCTGGTGAAGTACGAGAAAAACCCCGAGGCCGGTTACCTGGACGAGGTCCTCTTCATAGCCGCGGACTTCGGCGTCGAACAGTGCAGAGACCAACTATGGGGAGGACCCTATTTCGACGGTTTTTCCGAGAGGCACGTCTACGAGGGTACGAGCCCTACCACCGAAGCCCCGCTCAGCAATTATCCTACGTACCCTGAAGCGTACGAGGTTCGCGACGCGTTGGAAGTGGGCGCCGGCATTACCGTATTCGCGACGCATGCGCAGCCGTTGGGTCATTACATACTCACGCAATGGTCTGAATACCCGCGCGCAGAGGTATTCACCGTTGATAAAGATATTACGTTCTCGTGGGGCCATTCTATGATCTTCCCGACAGGCCAAAAGCAGGTGGATAACCACGAGAAATACGGCCTCCTTTACTCCCACGCGTGCTACCCGTTCAAATACGTCTACAAGGACGACGAAGGTAGAGAGTGTTTCGGCGAGGAATACCTGTGCCACGAGCCGAGCGGCGGCGCCGCTTATATCGGGAATACGACCGTCGGTACTCCCGTCGGTTCTCTAGTGCTTATGAAATACTTCTTTAAGCGCCTACTCCTAGACGAGAACTACGTAATCGGTTATCCCCAGGTATGGTCGCGTGCCGATTATTGTAATGGGCTGCCGACACTCGAAGCCTATAGCTGCAACCTGGGCGGCGACCCGACGATGGAGGTTTGGAGCGACGACCCCGGTTCGTTGTCGTTGACGTACAGCTGGGAGGAAGTAGAGCCAATAGGGTTGGAGGTCGAAGTCCACGTAACGGATTCGGCGGAAAACGACGTGGAAGGCGCCAAGGTTTGCCTGTGGGAGTCCAAGTTCTACCTGACGACTACGACCGGCAACGGCGGTAAGTGTACCTTCAAAGACATATGGATCGGTTTCAACGACGGCAAGCTCACGGCGACTAAGCACAACTACAAGCCGGCCCTCGAAGACGATGTCGTCGTAGGAGTGCAGTAGGTACGATGAAACGCGTCGTAATCACAACCGCGGCTATTTGCTTAGCGTTTATCGTCAACGCCGCCACGGCGTATACGTGGCGTTTGGTTGCCTCGTACCCGGTCCCGGTACCTAATCCCCGGGGGTACCGCGTTCGGGGATTTGACTACGGTTATATCGTTGACGCCGGTAGCATACCGTATGTTTATTTCTTCTTCCTACGAACGGGTTCTATCATATCAAGTTTTCCCGCGCCGGGCGGCGCCGGCGCATGGGGCATAACTGACCTTTACGAAGAATCGTACATTTCCAACAACCGGACGTCGTGGATTTACAAAATTACGAGTACGGGTTCCGTTATAAGCTCTTTCCGTTGTCCCGTACCGGGGCCGGCCGATATGAATATAAGTTGGATGACCCGGTACTTGGAAATAGCAATCCCGGATCGGAACGTCATCGCCGTCGTAGACGCGACGACGGGTTCTTTGGTAAGTACTTTCGCCGGTCCCGGGTCCCGGCCGATAGCGTGCTGCGGTTACCAGACGTCGTTGATCGTGGACGCGGCGACCCACACCGTATACGAGAACGGCGTACCCGTTATTACGGGAATAGATACGCCCGTAGGCGCGGACGAAAATTTTACTACAGATTACGAACTTTGGCTTTACGTCGTCGACGACGCGACGGACCGTATTTATTGGTATGAGAGAACGTTGGCTGTCGCGCCGGCCTCCCTCGGCCGCGTGAAGGCGTTGTTCAAGTAGGGGCGAACGGCCGTTCGCCCTTTTATACCCGGCCCCTCGCTCAGGGGTCCGGTACTCCGTCCGAAGGAGCCGAGATGAAAAGATACGTGTTTTTAGGTATTGTCGTGTTGGTTACGGTAGCGATTCCGGCGTTAGCCGACTACGTCTACGAGGGGAAGTGGGGCTCGCGCGGGTCCCAGTTGGGCCAATTCGATTGGCCTTCTGGAATAGCTATAGCGCGGAACGGCAACGTATACGTCGCGGATAAATATAACCATCGCATCCAGTACTTCACTTGGGACGGTCATTTTCGGGGGAATTGGGGGACGCGCGGTACGGGTAACGGAAATTTCAGCCATCCCGAGGGCGTAGTAGTAGCTCCCAACGGCAACGTGTACGTCGCCGATACCCAAAACGACCGCGTCCAGTACTTCACGGCGACGGGGTCGTTTCTCGGCAAATGGGGCACGTTGGGTTCGGGCAACGGCGAATTCAACCAACCGACGAGTATAACCATCGCACCGAACGGTAACGTTTACGTCACCGAATGGTACAATAACCGCGTCCAGTACTTCATTTCGAGCGGTTCCTACCTGGGCAAGTGGGGGTCGTACGGTACCGGCAACGGCCAATTCGACCGTCCCAGGGGCGTAGCTTTTCTGTCGGCTAACTCGCGAGCATACGTTGCCGAATGGGGTAACTACCGCGTCCAATATTTCACCTCGAGCGGTAGTTTTCTCGGCGTTTGGGGCTCGTCCGGGACGGGGGACGGCCAATTCCGTCGCCCCGGGGGCGTGGGCGTTACGACTGATGGTAAAATTTTTATTGCCGATATGGGTAACGACCGCATCCAGTATTTTACCTCGAGCGGCTCGTTCCTCGGTAAGTGGGGGTCATCCGGCAGCGGCAACGGGCAATTCGACAGGCCGCTCGGCGTGGCGCCTTTGGCGAACGGTACCAGGGTCCACGTTGCCGATTCTTACAACCACCGCATCCAGTACTTCCGCTGGTCGCCAGCCGCGGTCGTTCCGTCGTCGGTGGGGCGGATCAAGGCGTTGTTTAAGTAGGGGCGACTGGCTAGTCGCCCCCTTCATATCCGGCCGCCGAGCGAAAACGCGCCCTCGTCGGGCGCGCTTTTTCGCGCACTACATCCCCATGAATTTTAACGCGCCGTGGACCAAAAACGCCGGCCACACGAGGGCCTTCAAGAAACCCAGCACACCCATCCAAAAACCGGTGGCGTGGCCGAAGTAATAAACTACTGCGCCGACGAAGCCCAAAAAATACACCGCACCGGCCGAGCCGCAATCGCGAACTTTAGCTCCCATAAATCTCTCCTTTCGATAGCTTACGCTATAACATCTCGAGTAGGGATGCCGGGGCCGCGACGTTCACGGCGAAGGACAACAACCCCCGCCCCCCGACGTCCCCGTTAAAGCGGACGCGGCCGCCAGACCCGCCTTTACAACCAACGCCGCCGGGACCGATTCGTATACTTCGCCGTCCACGACTACGGTCCGGCACTCCTCGTCGCCGCAAACGTCGCAGCAGACGCTCGTGTCGCTTCGGCCGCCGAGCCAATCTTCCATTAACCGGCCGTTGAGCCAGATGCGGTTGGACGCCGCCGGCGCGGCCTTGAACGCCGCGGCCGTTAACTCCTCCTTTTTAAAGACGACCGCGATACCCAACGGCTCGAGCGCCGCCGCGAGTTGGCCGACGGCTTTATCCAACTCTTCTTCGGTCGCGCTGCAGCGGGGGCAGGTCTCGCCGCCCTCGACGAGTCGCTGCCAGGTAATCGTCAACGTCGGCGCAGCTGGGCCGCACTTACTACCGACCATAGTTTTAGCTCCTTCGTCCTTCCCCGCAGCGATTACGGCGAAGATGGCCGTAACAAAACAAAAGATCGCGATTAACTTTCGTACGTTCATAAAAACGGTTCTCCTCACCCGCCTTCGGACCGGCGTCTCTTTTACGCTAATCTCGTGTCGCACCCACCGCGAATAACCGCGAATTGCCCGGCCACTCCGGCGCGACGAACAATATAACAGCGTTCGGCGGCCGCGGCAAGGGGGAAGTACGGACGCCCCCCCGTCCGCTCGGAACGTCATCTGGTTATTTACAAAACCGCCGATTTGTGCTACTAATTACCCGAAGAAATCATTTTGTGAAACGCTCGGAGGCCCGTATGGTAAAACGTAAAGAGCCCGCGCGCGGAAACCTCTGGCGGCTGGCCGACGTCGACCGGCTCTTCTACCGTCTTTATTCCATATCGCCGCCGCTATCCTCGGGCGCGCCGCGCCATTGGACCCCGGACGTCGACGTCTTCGAGACCAAAAACGACCTCGTCGTACGGATGGACCTCGCCGGCGTCAACCGCGACGCCGTCAAGGTGTTGTTGGACGAGGATACGGTCGTTATCACCGGCGCGCGCAAAGAGGAATACCACGAGGAATGCGAATACTACCACCAGATAGAGGTGGAGTACGGGTACTTCCGCCGCGTCATTCACCTCCCCCGCCCGGTCGACGGCGACAAGGCCCGGGCGCTGTATCGCGACGGATTCCTCTTCGTAATCCTCCCTAAAATCGAAAGACCCGTTTCGATTCACACCACGGTGGAGATACTGTAGGGAATGTTAAACGCCGGGCCCGGCCGCGGCCCGCTTAGTATTAAGGGTGGTGCATAACATTGGCTAACGAAGAAGACGTAGAGGCCGTAGAGCTTCCCGAAGAGATGCCGATTTTGCCGCTCCGCGGAACCGTCATCTTCCCGTTCATGATCGTCCCCCTCGTCGTCGGCCGCAAGTCGAGCATAAAGCTCATCGACGACGCCGTGCGCGGCAACCGCATCATCGGCCTGTTCGCCCAAAAGGACCCCGAGGTAGAGGACCCCGGGACCGACGACATCTACGGCGTGGGGACCGGCGGGATGATCCTGAAGATGCTGCGGATGCCCGACGGCTCGGCGCGGATCATGGTCCAGGGTATCACGCGTCTGGGGGTAAAGGATGTCATCCAGACCAAGCCCTATTTCAAAGCCAAGATCGAACGTCTCGAAAGCCCGGAAAAGAAAACCACCAAAATAGAAGCGCTGCAGCGCAACGCCCTCAACCTCTTCCAAAAAATAGTGGAGCTCGCGCCCAACCTGCCGGAAGACGCGCACATCGCGGCAATGAACGTCGACGACGCCGGCAAGCTGGCCGACTTCATCACCTCCAACGTAAACGTCGAGCTGGCCGAGCGGCAGGAGATCCTGGAGGCGGTGGATATAACCGAACGGCTCGAAAAACTCACCTCCATCCTCAACCGCGAGGTGGACCTGCTCGAGCTGGGCTCCAAAATCCAATCCGAAGCCAAGAGCGAGATGGATAAGGCCCACCGCGATTACTACCTGCGCCAACAGCTCAAGGCCATCCGCAAGGAACTGGGCGAAGAGGACCAATACGCCGTCGAGATCGACGAGTTGGAAGAGAAGCTTCTCGAGAAGGCTTTGCCGGACGAAGTCCGCGAGGAGGCGACGCGCGAGCTCACCCGCCTTAAAACCATCCCGCCCCAAGCGGCGGAATACGTCGTCGCCCGTACGTACCTCGACTGGATATTAACCCTCCCCTGGCTCGAGGGCTCCGACGACAACCTGGACATCGCCCACGCCCGCAAGATACTGGACGAGGACCACTACGACCTCAACGAGGTCAAGGAGCGCATCCTGGAGTACCTCTCGGTGCGCAAACTCAAAGAGGAGATGAAGGGGCCCATCCTCTGCTTCGTCGGGCCGCCGGGCGTCGGCAAGACGTCGGTGGGCAAATCCATTGCCCGGGCCGTGGGGCGTAAGTTCATCCGCATGTCGCTGGGCGGCGTGCGCGACGAGGCCGAAATACGGGGCCACCGCCGGACGTACGTCGGCGCGCTGCCGGGCCGGATAATACAAGGAATCCGAAAGGCCGGCGCCAACAACCCGGTCTTCATGCTGGACGAGGTGGATAAGCTCGGGATGGATTTCCGCGGCGACCCCGCCTCCGCGCTACTTGAAGTCCTCGACCCCGAACAGAACTTCTCGTTCTCGGACCACTATCTCGACCTCCCGTTCGACCTGTCCAAGGTGATGTTTATAACGACCGCCAACATCCTGGACCCCATACCGCCGGCGCTGAAAGACCGCATGGAGATAATACGGCTGCCCGGCTACACCATGCCTGAAAAGCTGAACATCGCGAAGCAGTTCCTTATCCCCAAGCAGCTGGCCGAACACGGCCTGGGAAAAAAGTCGTTGAAAATCGCCGACTCGGCGGTTAAGGAGATAATAAGCCGGTACACGAGAGAGGCCGGCGTACGGAACCTGGAGCGCGCCGTCGCGACCATCTGCCGCAAGACGGCGCGGCAAATCGTCGAAGAGAAGGTCAAGAAGATTTCCGTGACCAAAAAGAACGTCGCCGACTACCTCAAAGCGCCGCCTTTCTACCCGGAGACGGCCGGCCGCAAAGACGAGGTCGGCATCGCGACCGGCATGGCCTGGACCGCCGCGGGCGGCGTTATACTGTTTATCGAAGCGCTGAAGATGCCCGGTAAGGGCGAGCTCATACTGACGGGCCAGCTGGGAGACGTCATGCAGGAGTCTGCCCGCGCCGCGTACTCCTACGTCAAGGCCCACGCCGAAGAAATGGGCATCGACGGCGAAAACTTCGAGAAGTGCAACATCCACGTTCACGTTCCCGCGGGCGCCACCCCCAAGGACGGCCCTTCGGCCGGCGTCGCGATGGCTACGGCGTTGGCGTCGGTCCTGTCCGGCCGGCCGGTGCGTCACGACCTGGCGATGACGGGCGAGATTACGCTGCGCGGTAAGTTAATGCCCATCGGCGGCGTCAAAGAGAAACTCCTGGCCGCGGTCCGCGCCCACATCCCCAATGTGTTGTTCCCCGAGGAAAACGAGGGCGACGTCCTCGAGGTCGACGACGAGCACCGCGACAAAGTACACGTAACGTACGCCAAGAGCATCGGCGACGTCCTGGAGGCCGCGCTCGTAGACAAAACCCCCGCCCGAAAACGGAAAAAACCGCGCAAAGCCGCGCGTAAGTCGACGAAGAAAACGCGGCAACCCGCCGCGGCGACGCGGCCTCGTAAAACGTCGAAACCCGCCCGACTATAACAACGCCCCGCCTTCGCGGGGCTTTACTTTCGCCAAAACGGAAGCCGCGCTCGAGCGCGGCCGCGAA
>JAZGGY010000289.1:0-2709 GCA_036480675.1 bacterium
GAGAGGGATGAGGTGCAGGCCTGCGCCGGTCTTGGCGACGTGTCCCCCCAGCGCGAATATCACGCCCCGGCTCGAGCGCCGCGCGCCCACCGTCGCCCGCGCCAGCGCGAGCAGGGCCCGCGCCCCCAGTACGTCGGGGAGCGACGCGAGCAAAGGAGCGATGGCCGCCGGGTCTTCCGGCGGCCGTCGAAAATCTTCTACCCGGACGAGGTTCCGTCGCTCCGCGAACGGGTAGGTTTTTGCTTTGGAAAAATCTAATTCGTCCGCGACCATAGCGCGATGTGAGCTTACGACCCCAACGTGTACGACTCGAGTTGGACCTCGATATTGCCGATGGCGATCTTAGACTTGAGGAGGACCGGCATCTTCTTATCGTCGTCCGTCACCCAGATCCAGATGCGACCTTCCTGTTTGAAGATGCCCTCCGTCTCGTCGAGTATCGGCTCGAGGACGAGGGTATCGAAGGTCCCGGCCGGGACCGTGACCTGTTCCTTGCGCAGGACTTTGATGACGATGGGCTTGGAGATTTTACCGTCGGCGTAGTTCAACGTGATCCGGCTGCCGACCGGAAGGTCGAGAGAGCGGACGTAGTAGAACCCGCCCAGCGCGTCGCGGGGCTCGGCGAGCGTGCGCATGGTAATGACGCCGCGCGTAGCGGTGCGTTTGGGCGGGTTGTAGTATATCACCTCGTCGTTTTTATACTTTCCCTCGACCAGGTGTTTCTCCGATTTCCAGATAGTGTAATTTACGGCGTCGAGGTAAATGTCGATGCGGTCGCGGGTGTAGAAAAAGGCCGAGACCTGGGGCCCGGAGGAGGCCGTGGATATGATGTGGTAGACCTTGTGGCCGTTGAACACTTTGACTCCCGGGACCGACAGCGTGGCCGTGCCCGCTTTGACGACGTCGGACCAGGATACCGAGAAAATCAACTTCTCGCCGGCCTTGAAGGGCGCTCCGTAACATACGCCGGCGGCGACGAAAGCGACCAGGATAAGTATCGAGGCTCTCTTTAGCATTGCGGTCCTCCTGTTATGCGTCTTTAAAATTTACCAGATTTGCAAATGGGTGTCAATTATATTCTGGCGACGGGGAGGGGTCGGGGCTTGATTTCGGTTTGTTATTTATCTGAATTATAGTAATTTATCCGTAGATATGTCGGCCGAAGCTTCAAAGCACGCGCTCCACCTTTCGACGGCCGAGGCGGCCTTGTCGGCTCGGTTGCAGGCCGACGTCCGCGTCGCCCGGGAGGGGAGGCCGCTGGCGCCGGTCGTCGTCCTGGTGCGCTCCAACCTCGTAGCCCTCCAGCTCTCACGTCGCCTGGCTCGCGAGGCGGGCGGCCATGCCAACGTTCGCTTTCCGACGTTCGTCGACCTCGCCCGGCGGCTGGCGGGCCCGGGGGACGACGTGCCCGCCGGCGGCGAGCAAGTAGTGTTCGGCTCTCTCGCGGCCGGCCTGCCCCTCGAGTCGTTCTTCGGGCCGGTGAAGGACAAGGCCGGGTTCGCGGAGACGCTCGCGGCCGCGGCCGAAGACGCCCGCCAGGCCGGCCTGGGCCGTTGGCACGCCGACCTCAACCTGGGCGACAGGCTAATATTGTTCGGCGAACTCTTCGAGGGGTACCGGGGGGAGCTGGCGAAAGGGCGGCGCGTTTACCGGGACGAATACGACGTATTTTCGGCGGCGACGGCTCGAGCCGCGGCCTTCGCCGGAACCTTCGGCGCCGAGGAGCTGTTCGTATTCGGCTTTTACGATTTTAACGAGCTGCAACGTCGCTTGCTCGAAGCCTTGAGTCGGGACGTTCGTTTGACGTTGTACGTACCGTGCGGCGAGGGGCGCGAGTTCCGCTTCGCGCGCGCCACCCGGGACTGGCTCGACGGTTTGGGGTTTCAGACGGACGTGGCCGCGGCGGTCGAGGCGGCGACCGGCGTCGAGGCGGCCCGATACTGGTTCGGCGGCCGCGACGGGCCGGCCTCGGCCGAGGGCGTGAAAATACTCTCGGCGCCGGACGCGGAGGCGGAGGCGCGCGAGGTCGCGCGGGAGGCCCTGCGCCTTAGCCGCGAGCACGGCGTCCGGCTGGCGGAGATGGCGGTCCTCTACCGCGGCGACGAGACGCTGGCCGTATTGACGGAAGTCTTCGACCGCGTTCTCGCCGGCGACGACGGCCGGGGCAAGTATTACGTTTACGGTGGCCGGCCCCTGACCGCCACGCGCGCGGGCGAGGGGGCGCGGCGGCTGCTCGAGCTGGCGTGGCACGCGCCGGCGTCCCCCCATCCCTTAGGCCGACGCGAGGTGGTCGATTTCGTGGAGACGGCGCCCCTTAAGTCGGAAGCGGCGGCGGGCGAGGGCGCTCAGCTCGAGCCGGCGCTGTGGGACGATATATCCGCGGCCGCGGGCGTCGTCTACGGCCGCGCGGAGTGGGCCGAACGCCTGGCGCGCTACGCCGCGGCTTGCGAACGAATGCCGGCGGAGAAGAGAAGGCACGACGCCGCCGACGCGCAAGCGCTGGTAACCTTTACGGAAAAACTTTTTACGGATTTGGAACGCTTCCCGGCCGAGGGCTCGTGGCGCGATTTCGCGGCGTTGCTGGCGGAGCTCGTAGAGCGGTATTTCGGCGCGGGCGACGAGAAAGAGGTCGTGCTAGCGCTCGCCCGCGGCATGGCCGCATACGACGACCTCGTCGCGGCGCCGGTCTCGCTGAAAACCTTCGTCGAG
>JAZGGY010000290.1:0-7486 GCA_036480675.1 bacterium
CATCCTCGTCGGCCTGGACCTCGACGTCGCCGCCGGCGAAGCGGTGGCCGTCGTCGGCGAATCGGGCGCCGGCAAGACGACGCTGCTCAACCTGCTGGGCGGTTTGGATAAGCCTACCGACGGCCGCATCCTCGTGGACGGGACCGACATCTTCGGCCTAAAAGACGCGAAGCGGGCCCGCTTCCGCAACCGCCGCGTGGGTTACGTCTTCCAATTCCACCACTTATTGCCCGAATTCACCGCGCTCGAAAACGTAATGATGCCGCTCTTGATAGCGCGGGTGGACGCCGCGGAGGCCGAGCAGCGCGCCCGCAAGTACCTGGAGGCCGTAGGCATCCGCGAACGCGAAACGCACCGCCCGGCCAAACTCTCGGGCGGCGAACGGCAACGGGTAGCCGTCGCCCGGGCGCTGACGGCGGAACCAGCCGTGGTATTGGCCGACGAACCGTCCGGCAACCTGGACGAGCGGACCGCAGAGAGCTTGCACGACCTCCTCTTCGATTTAAACGCGAGGTTGGGGCAAACTTTCGTAATCGTTACGCACAACCGCGCGTTGGCGCGCCGGTGCGCGCGCACGTTGTTATTGGAAAGCGGCGTCCTACGCGACACCGAAATTCCTTAAAACTTGCGGCGGTTTTCGAAAAATGGTATAATTACGCGGGAAAAGAAAAAAGAATAACCAACTACTTCTTGCGCTTTGACACGGTAAAATTATGCTGGATAAATTTACGGCTCGGGCCCGAAAGGTAATCCTAATTGCGCGCGAGGAAGCGACGCGCCTCCATCACGACGCCGTCGGCACCGAGCATGTACTCCTGGGCCTTATTCGCGAAGGCGACGGCGGCGCCGCGACGGTGTTGCGGAAGTTCGGCCTTTCGCTCGAGATGGTCCGACGCCAGGTGGAAAAACTCGTGCCGCCCGGCGGCGGGATGCGGACCGTGGGCGACATCCCCTTCACCGCCCGCGCCAAGTCCGTCATAGGCCACGCCGTCGAGGAATCGGGGCTGCTCAGCCACAACTACGTAGGGACCGAACACTTATTGTTGGGGATACTCCGCGAAGCGGAGAGCGTCGCGGTCAAAGTCCTCACCCACCTCAACGTCGACCCCGACGACCTTCGCCTCGAGGTCATCTCGAGCCTGGGAACCGGCGAGAAGGCGACGCGGACGCGGCGCCGCAAGTCGAAGACACCCGTACTGGACGAGTTCGGCCGCGACCTCACCAAGTTGGCGCGTGACGGCGAGATCGACCCCGTGATCGGGCGCGAAGACGAAATCGAGCGCGTGGTGCAGATACTCAGCCGTCGCAAAAAGAACAACCCGGTACTCATAGGGGAACCGGGCGTCGGCAAAACGGCCATCGTCGAAGGTCTCGCCCAGCGTATCGTCGATAACAACGTGCCGGAAGCCTTGACCGGGAAGCGCTTGCTGACCCTCGACCTGGCGGCGGTCGTAGCGGGGACCAAATACCGCGGCCAGTTCGAGGAACGGCTGCGGATGATCGTCGAGGAAATACGTAAAAACGAAGCCATCATCATCTTCATCGACGAACTCCACACCATCGTCGGCGCCGGCGCCGCGGAGGGGGCCATCGACGCGTCGAACATGCTCAAGCCGGCGTTAGCGCGCGGCGAGCTCCAGTGCATCGGCGCCACTACCCTCGCCGAATACCGCAAACACGTCGAAAAAGACGGCGCGCTGGAGCGGCGTTTCCAAACCATAATGGTGGACGCTCCCTCGGTCGAGGAGACCATTGAGATAATCCAGGGCCTCCGGGACCGGTACGAGGACCACCACCACGTCAAGATCAACGACGACGCCGTCGTCGCCTCAGCCCGGCTGGCCGATAGGTACATCTCGGATCGCTACCTCCCCGACAAGGCCATAGACGTTATCGACGAGGGCTGCGCGATGGTGCGGCTGCGCCATTCGACCCTGCCCCCCGACATCCGCGACCTGGAGGGCAAGGCGGCCGAAATGCGAACCGAAAAGGAAGCGGCCATCGAGCGTCAGGAGTTCGAGACCGCGGCCCGCTACCGCGACCGCGAGCGCGAGTACCGCCTCAAGGTCGAGGAGGCCAAGGAACGTTGGCGCGCCCTCACCGAACAGGAAGAGAACGTCCTCACGGTAGACGACGTCGCTTACATCGTATCCAAAACCACCGGCATACCGGTCGACCGGCTCGAGCAGGAGGAGTTCGAAAAACTGCTGCGCATGGAGGACGACCTCCACAAACGAGTCGTGGGCCAGGACGAGGCCATAGGCGTCGTGACGCGCGCCATAAGGCGCAGCCGCCTGGGCGTCAAAGATCTAAAAAGGCCCATAGGTTCATTCATCTACCTCGGGCCGACGGGCGTCGGCAAGACCGAGCTCGCCAAAGCGCTGGCCGAATTCCTATTCGAGGACGAGGACGCGATCATTCGCGTCGACATGTCCGAATACATGGAGAAGCATACCGTCTCGCGGCTCGTGGGCGCGCCGCCCGGCTACATCGGCTACGAGGAGGGCGGTCAGTTGACCGAGCGCGTCCGCCGTAAACCATACTCCGTCATATTGCTCGACGAAATCGAGAAGGCTCATCCCGACGTATTCAACATACTGTTGCAAGTAATGGAGGACGGCCGGCTGACCGACAACATCGGCCGCACGGTTGACTTCCGCAATACGGTCCTCATCATGACGTCGAACATCGGCGCGCGTCAGATCAAGGACGGCGGCGGCATAGGCTTCGGCGCCGCCCCCGGCGAGGCGACGTACAAGGAAATTAAAAAGACCGTAATGACCGAAGTCAAGAAGCTCTTCAATCCGGAATTCCTGAACCGCGTCGACGAGGTCATCGTCTTCCACCCCCTCGATAAACAACACCTCCGCGCTATCGTCACGCTCATGATAAACGAGCTAAAACAAAGGCTCGAGGAACACCTGCTCGAGCTCTACTTCACCGAAGACGCCAGCGAGTTCTTAATGGAGAAAGGGTACGACCCGACTTTCGGCGCCCGGCCCCTCCGCCGAACGATTCAGAAACACGTGGAAGACGCGCTGGTCGAAAAACTGCTCCGCGAGGAAGTTAGCCCGGGCGACACCATCGCCATAGACGTCAACGTCGAAAGCGACCAACTCTCCTTCGAAATCGTAAAAAGCCTTACGGGCGCCGAGCAAAGCTAGCAGCGCGCCGAGGTTTCGACCCGCGCCCCTCTCAAAACCGCGCCGCGTCCGGATATTCCCCGCGGCATATCCGAAATAGAATCCGGGATATCCTCGGCTCGAGCCGTTATACCCTACCTATCGGAGGAATTATGGCCGATGAGAAGAAGAAGAAACCGGAACCGGAAAGGCCCTTAGTGGAACCGGAAATCCCCGACGACGTGGTGGACGGCGCGTACGCCAACGTCGCGCAGATAGTTTTTTCACCGGCCGAATTCGTCTTCGACTTCGGCCGCGCCGTACCGGGCCGGGCGGGCTTTAAAATCATAAGCCGTATAATCACGACGCCGTTGCACGCCAAACAATTTCTCCTGACGCTCTCCGAGAACGTCTCGCGCTTCGAGGACCAGTTCGGCGAAATAAAGATACCCCAGCGGCCCGAGCCGGCGGGTCCCGAAGGCTTCAGACAATAACGATGGAGAAACGGCCCAACCTGTTCGTTCCCGGCAAAACGGAGTACGTAAAAAAAAGGGCCGGCCTTCCCCCCGGCCGGTGTATCCTATGCGACGTCGCGCGCGGCAAAGGCGACGTCGCAAACTTGGAGCTCGCGCGCGACAACGATTTCATAATCACGCTCAACCTCTACCCCTATAACCCGGGCCACGTAATGATTTTCCCGGCCCGGCACGTCGAGGACCCGCGGGAGCTCGACGCCGACGAGCACGCCCACCTCGCACGGCTGCAAAACTTAACCCTCGACGTCCTCTCGGCCGAATATAATCCCGGCGGTTTCAACGTTGGTTTTAACGTCGGCGCGGCCGCCGGCGCTTCCATCGCCCACCTCCACCTCCACGTCGTCCCGCGCTACCCGCGCGAACTGGGCGTCGTGGACGTCCTGTCGGGCGCGAAAATCGTGATCGAAGACCCGGCCGAAACGCAACAGCGCCTGCGGGCCGCGTTCGACGACGCCCTTGAAAAAAGCCGCGGCTAGTAAGGCCGCGGCTTAACGTTACCGTCGTGGGCGTCTATTCCGAAGATATGCCGGCGTCGCGTTCGAAGGCCGGGTCGCGGGCACCGCCCAGCGACAAATAATCCCGGTATGCGGCGCGGCCTCGCTCAACCTCCCCTAATTTCCCATACGACGCCGCCAAAAAGCCGAAGACTTCGGATGACGTTGGCTGAAGTCCAACCTCTCGTTCGAAATATTTTAACGCGGCTAAGTAGTCGTCGTTATGATAATAAACCCTCCCGAGGATAAAGCCCGGGCCCGGTAGATTGGGATCCGCTTCCACCGCCGCTTGCGCGTACGTCAACGCCTCCGCAACCCTCCCCATCTGTAATTGTAGCTCCGCATACCTATATAAGGCGGACCCGTCGCCCGGCGACAACTCCACGACGCGACGATACGCCAGATCGGCCCGCCGATAATCGCCCAGGCCGATATACACCTCGGCCAGCTGCATCCACGCCGCCGCGTAACTCGGCTCGAGTTCCACCGCCCGATGGAGCGACGGCAACGCCTGGCCAAGGTTGCCGCCGCGAACTAACGCGATCGCGAAGTTATAGTGCATATCCGCCTTGTTGGGAGCGACGATCGTCCCGCGCCAAAAAACCTCCAAGGCCGTATCGAGCTGCCCCAGGTTCTCGTAGGCCATACCCAGCATAGTAAACCCTTGGTACATTTCCGGCGTAAGCTCGGTGGCCTTTTTCAGATACGTCACGGTTTTCTCATATTCGCCCTGGTCGAAATAAAATTTACCGTAACGGTAGTAGCTCTGGCCGAAAGCGCCGTCCCGGCGAAGCCCGGCTGGAGGCCACATTACGCAAGCCCCCAAAACAACGGCGGCCACCGTCAACGCCGCGGCCGAGCGCCACCGCCAACGTCGCCAAAGATCGTACCACAATACCAGCCCCGCGCCCGCGAAAACTATTAGTATCGGGACCATAGGCAGCCGGTAGCGCGCCGAAACGAAGAAAACCAAAACCGACAACGCGTACATAACTACGAAGAGCGCGCCCGCCGTCCGCGCGAAAGGCGATTTGCGCCACCCCGCCGCCAAACCTATAACGCTGAACGGGAATACGAACCCGAACCAGGGAATCTGCACCCGGTGGAACGGGGATATAAATTTTATAAAATAGAAATCTACGTTCAGGCTCACCTCGTAATCGTTGAAGAAGTACCGCATCTTCCGCCAGTACAATCTCGCCGCGTCCCCCGGGTTGTCCCTCAGCCACGCCAAACCGTTCGACATCCACCACCGCGAAACCTCGGACGGCTTCATATCGCGGCCCTCGACCTCCCGGGCGATGAGCGTCGCGAGGTCCTTGTTCAATTCCGCGGGCCTCCCCTGGTACACTTCGCCCAGGTTCCAGTAAACGCCGGTAGCGGTAGGCGAATTGCCGAGGTAGAAGTTGAGCCCTCCTTGCGACGAGACCAAAACGATATCGCCCCCCACCACGCCGTTGCGCAGCGTCACCGCCAACACTATGGCCGCTATCGGCGCGAAGTAGGCGACGATACGACGCCACCCCAACCGTTTGACGTAAACCAAGAACAGCGGCACCGCCGCCGCGACGAAGATCAGCACGTTAGTACGGTCCAGCACCGCCAAACCCAGCAGCGCCCCGGCGCCCGCGAAATTCCACCGCCGACCCTTAACGCCACGCGCTAACAGATAAAACGAACCCGTTATCAAAAATACGTCCAGCGACACCGGGAGTACGAACGAGCTGAAAAATATAGCCGGCAGGTACAGCACCCATATTACACCAGCCACCTTGGCCGCCCTCTCCCCTACTGCCCGCCGCGCGAACCCGTATATGAAAAGCGCCGACCCTATCTCCAGCGCGATATGTATGACCCGCACCACCGTCAACTGCGGCCCGATGAGTCGGTAGATTATCCCCAAAAAGTACGCGTACAGCGGCCCGATGAAGAATACGTCGTCCCCGCCCCACCAATCCCCCGACGCGATACCCTGCGCCCAGTTGTTGAAGAAAAACGCGTCCGGAATGTGACGGAGGTAGCCGAAGAACGGGTCGTGTACGACGCTCGCGAGGTACACGGCCCGCGTCGCCAACGTCGCCGCGGCCAGCGCCAGCGGCCAACGGTTGTCTATCATCCAATCCTTAAACCTTGAACTCACGCACAATCTCCCGTAACGTTAAGCTTCCTCGCGCGGGGGCATTGCCGCAACCGCCAGTTTTTATAGCCTACGTAGGCCAAGCTGTCAAGGGTTAACGCTCCACCCCCCAAAAACCCCGAACCGGATAGACAGCGGCGAAACCCTAAATCCATCGACCGAGCGCAGTCAGGCCGCGGTAAAACGCGAACGCGGTCACCGGAGCGGCAACCCTACCTCTCTCTCAAAATCCGGATCTGCGGACCGCCCCAGCTCAAGGTACTTCCCGTATGCTCGGTCCGCCTCTTCGGCCGCGTTTACCCGGGCGTACGCCGCCGCCGCTAATGCCAAAGGCCAACGGTATCTATTCAACCAGTTTTTAGAATCCGAGCTCACGCAGCGGCCCCTTAAAAACGAAGCCCCCTTGTACGGGGGCGGTTAGCGCTACGGGGATTCGAACCCCGGTCTGATGGCTGAGAACCACCTATCCTAACCCCTAGACGATAGCGCCACGGTTACGTATATAACTCAAACCAGGCCGCGTGTCAATAGAGGATTGGGCTGGCACAAGGAGAGCAATAACTAAGGTTTACGGGTAAGCTTTTTTCTGGTATAAATTATGTATAGACAAAGACCGGCCAGCCGTGAACCAACAAAAACGTAAACTCTCCGCCCGCGACTTTCTGTTGGCGATCTTCGCCGCCGCGGTGCTTACGCTCGCGTTTCCGCGCTTTGACGTCCAGGCGTTGGCGTTCGTCGCGTTCGTACCGCTGCTCGTAGCCTTCGAAGGTTTGAACGCCCGCCAGGGAGCCTGGCTCGGCTACGTCTTCGGCCTGCACTGGAACATTTTTCTCTTGTACTGGTTGTCGCCGGCGACGACGCCCGGGTTCATATGCGCCGTCATCTATCTCGCCCTGTACGGGGCGCTCTTCGGCTTCCTGTACGTCGCGGCCCGGCGTTACGGCCGGTTGCCGGCGTTGCTTTGCGCGCCGGTCTTATGGGTCGGCGTCGAATGGCTGCGCTCGGTAGGATATCTCGCCTTCCCCTGGGGCCTGCTGGCCCATACGCAATATAAATGGAACCTGCTGATACAAGTCGCCGACGTCGCGGGTACCTGGCCCGTATCGTTGGTAATCGTCGCCGTAAACGTCCTCGCATATTACGTCCTTAAAAACCGCCGCCACGTGGCGACGTGGCTGCGCGCCGGCGGCGCCGCAG
>JAZGGY010000291.1:0-3325 GCA_036480675.1 bacterium
TTGTAGATCGTGCTAAAATCCCGGGCGTAATCGGCGTACCACAGGTACGTCCCGTCGAACGCCAGGCCGCCGGCCTGCGAGCCGGGCGCCGGGAACGAGGCGACCACTTCGCCCCACGCGCCCCACGCCGACGCCGCGACCGCCGCCATCGCTATAACTATTGCCACGTTACGCATATTCCGCACTCCTTTTCCCGTTAGCGTATTACGTTAGACCCTTCGTTTCATAGTATTCATTGAAGTACTTCCCGAACACTACCCCCAAGGTCGTTAACCACCGGAAAAGCGCCTTGACCTTGCCCGGCGACGCGGGCGCCGCCGCGGTACGTACTTAATCGAAGACCTCGCCGTCCACCACTTCCCCCTCGATAACGTCGTCGTCCTTCGCGGGCTCCTCCACCTTGCTTTTCACCTTCGCCTTTTTCGTTTTACTTTTATTCAAAACCAGCTCGCCGTCCGCGAAGTCCACCTCCACCGTGTCGCCCGGGCCGAACTCGCCCCGGAGGATGCGGTTGGCGATGGGGTTGGCCAGGACCCGCGTGATGAGGCGGCGCAGCGGCCTGGCGCCGAAGGCCGGGTCGTAGCCCGTCTCGGCGAGGTGCTCCCGCGCGGCGTCCGTTACCTCCAGGTCCATGTCCTGGTCGAGCAAGCGCGACCGCAACTTGGCCACCAACAGCTCGACTATTTGCAGCAGCTCCTCTTTGCCCAACGCGTGGAAGACGATGACGTCGTCGACGCGGTTTATAAACTCCGGCCGGAAGACGCCCTTCACCTCGTCGAAAACTTCCTCCTTCATCTTCTCGTACAGGGCTTCTTCTTTATCCACGTGGGCGCGCTCGGACAGCTTCACGATGCGTTCCGCGCCGACGTTGGACGTCATGATTAAGAGCGCGTTCTTGAAGTCGACCGTCTTGCCGTGGCTGTCGGTAAGGCGGCCGTCGTCCATAACTTGCAGCAGGATGTTGAAGACGTCGGCGTGCGCCTTCTCTATCTCGTCCAACAGGATGACCGAGTAGGGGCGGCGCCGGACCCGCTCCGTGAGCTGGCCCCCCTCCTCGTAGCCGACGTACCCGGGTGGCGCCCCCACCAGCCGCGAGACGGTGTGGCGCTCCTGGTACTCCGACATGTCGATGCGGATAATGGCCTCCTCGTCGCCGTAGAGGTACTCCGCCAGCGCCTTGGCGAGCTCGGTCTTGCCCACTCCCGTGGGCCCCAGGAAGATGAACGTCCCCACCGGCTGGTTGGGGTCCTTGAGGCCCGCCCGGGCGCTCCGCACCGCCTGCGATACCGCGCGCACCGCCTCCTCCTGGTCGACGATGCGGCGATGGATCTCCTCCTCCATCCGCAGCAGCCGCGCCTGTTCCTCTTCGGTAAGCTCGGCGACCGGGATGCCGGTCCAGCTCGAGAGGACCTCGGCCACGTCCTCGCGCGTCACTACCGCGTCCCGCTCCTTCTCGGCCTTGACGCGCTCCCACTCCCCCTTGACCTCGTCCAGCCGGGCCTGCAGCTCGAGCGCCTTCACGTGAACCTGGTTCGCAGCCTCGAAGTCGTTGCGCGCGATGGCCTCCTCCTTCTCGCTCTCGAGCTTGTCGACCTCGGCCTGGGTGGCCGCGAGGTCCGGCGGGACCATGAGGTTGGACAGGTGGACCTTGGCCCCGGCCTCGTCGACGAGGTCGATGGCCTTGTCGGGCAGGAAGCGGTCCGCGATGTACCGCGCCGAGAGATGGGCCGCGGCGACCAGGGCCTCGTCCGAGATGGTGACGTGGTGGTGAGCGGCGTAGCGCTCGCGCAGCCCCTCCAGGATGGCGACGGTCTCCTCCACCGTCGGCTCGTCGACGAGGACCGGCTGGAAGCGGCGCTCGAGGGCGGCGTCCTTCTCGACGTACTTGCGGTACTCGTCGAGCGTCGTCGCGCCCACCGCCTGCAGCTCGCCCCGCGCCAGCGCCGGCTTTAGGATGTTGGCGGCGTCGATGGAGCCCTCCGCCGCGCCGGCGCCGACCAGCGTGTGCATCTCGTCTATGAAGAGTATGACGCCGCCGCCCTTGACTACCTCGTCGACGACGCCCTTGAGGCGCTCCTCGAACTCGCCGCGGAACTTGGTCCCGGCGACGAGGCCGGCCAGGTCGAGCTGGATGACCTTCTTGTCCGCCAGCATCTCCGGGACGCGGCGGCCGGCGATGGCCTGCGCCAGCCCCTCCACGATGGCGGTCTTGCCCACGCCCGGGTCGCCGATGAGGACCGGGTTGTTCTTGGTCCGGCGCGACAATATTTGGATGCAGCGCTCGATCTCCTTCTCGCGGCCGATAACCGGGTCGAGCTTGCCGTCGCGGGCGAGCTTCGTCAGGTCGCGGCCGAAAGTGTCGAGGGCCGGCGTCTCGGACTCCGCCTCGGCGCCGTACGGGCCGGCGGCCTTCGCCCCCATCAGCTCGTAGCACTTTTCGGCCACCACCTTCGGGTCCGCGCCCAGCGACGCCAGGACCTTGACGCCGGCGCCGGCGGTCTCGTCCAAGACGCCCAATAATAGGTGTTCGGTCCCGACGAGCTGGACCTTGAGGCGCTGCGCCTCGTCGACGGCGTGCTGGATGGCGCGCTTGGCGTCGGGCGCGAACTCGATGACGACGCCGGCCTCCGCTCCCGGCCTCGACGGCGCGAGCTGCTTTACGGCGGCGCTTACGCGGTCGAAGTCCAGGCCGACGGCGCCGAGCGCCCGGGCCGCGACCGAGCCGCGGTCGCGGGCGACGCCGATTAGCAGATGGTCCGTCCCTATCTGCGCGGCGCCCAAACCCTTGGCCGCCTCCTGCGCCGAGCGGACGGCTTCCTGCGCGCGATTCGAGAAGTATTCTTCCATGGCGGGTCGTCTCCCAATTTGAGGTTATTTTATAATATAGTCATTATATAAAAACCCCAAGCAAAAATAAAGGCCGCCTTTTCACGCGGCGGCGTGGCGATAGGAGAAGCGCGATGGCCGAACCCCGAATATTTAAACCTTTCGTCAAGACGTTGGAGGGCGACGAAACCCACCTCCCCCTCCTCACCGAAGGCGTCGCGAGGGGCATGCGCGCGGGGATGGTGACGCTGGGGCCCGGCGAAGACTGCGGCCGCCACGGCACCGAGGAATACGAGGAGCTGTTGGTGATACTCGAGGGCCGGGGCGAGGCCGAGCTCGAGGGTTATGGCGCGCTCGCGCTCGAGGCGGGGCAAGTCGCGTACGTCCCGCCCGGCACCTTCCACAACGTGCGCAACCGCGGCGACGGCGACCTTCGCTACGTCTACGTCGTCGCGCCGGCGTCTTAAACGCGGCCGGACGACGGGGTGAGCCCGTTTAT
>JAZGGY010000292.1:0-10317 GCA_036480675.1 bacterium
CGAAAGACCGCGCCGTACGACGTGACGGCCCAACCGCGCCTACCGTCCAGGAAATATAGGTCGGTGATGTCATCTTGCGTTATGGTTTGCTTGTCCCACGTTAGGCCGCCGTCTTGAGTGCGCCAGATCACGCCGTCCGCCCCGCCGAGCCACGCTACGTCCGCCGAGGCGCAGGCTACGGCGCTCAACTCGTCGCCGCCTGCCCGGGTCATAACTTGCCAACGCTTACCGCCGTCGGTCGTCTTGGCGACGACGCCGAGCTCGCCCGCCGCCCAGGCGACGTCGCCGTTGGCAGCGGCTACTCTTTTTAGCTCCGGTCCGAAGTAACGGTCCCGTTTGACGTCGAGGTTAACGGCCGATAGGGCGTCTTCTATGTAGTCGGCGACTTGTTTGCACTTAAAGCTATAGGAGTATCGTGTACCGAACGCGACCAAGTCGCGGACGGTTCTTTCGTAGCGGCCGCGGTTGACGGCGGCTACGATTTCCGCCACTTCGTTTCGCGCCTCGAACGCGACAGGCCGCGGCTTTTTAGCAAAAGCCTCGAAGTCGACGGCTATGGGGCGGAGTCGCCTGGCGCGGTCGCCGGCGACGATGTCGACGTCCCTGGGAGTCGCGACGATGTAACGCGACGGGCCGAAGGTAAGTAGGATGTCGGCGGCGGCCGGCAGCGCAGCTACCGGCAGGCGGACCTCCCAAATGTTCTTTTGGGAAGGGTCTTCGGCAATGACGTCGAAGCGGAAACCTCGGGCTTTCAGTCGCTCGCCGTAGCCGACGCTCACCGTGCCCACGGCGTAATCTTCGTAAGCCGCGTACGGCACGAACGACGTGTTCGCCAGGCGCGACGGTGCGCCGTCGTAGTAGACGCGGATCAAATGGTCGTACGCGCCCGGTGCCGGTACCGCTGCGACGGCGAAAACCGAACAGCCTATAATAATAATGTTATGGATGCGCATAAGCGTACCACCCCATATTAGTGCGATTGGAACCCTCATCGTTAGGTATATATTAGCATAGGCCGGTTTCGGGTGGGAGTATAACTTGGTCGCGGGCGCGTTTACACCGACTCGGGAATGAGACTCCGCGGTAATGGGGAGTTAAGCGCGGAGTATTTACTTGACGTAGCCCATCGTCTTCATGGCGTCGCGGATGGCGCCGTCCTCGGTTGCGGCGCGATAACGCTGCCGCAGCCTGGCGTTGGCGGCGCGCCAGTCGGTTAAAAGTTCCCAGAGTTCGATGGCTTCTTGGTCTGAAGGGGGCCTGGGCCAAAGCTCTTCCCGGTCCGTGGCCAGGTCGTACCACGCGGCGGCGTCGCGGTACCTGTAATCGTATATAAATTTCTTGCCCTTATAATATACGGCTTCCTTACTGCTGCCTTTCAGCTGCGTCGGCCCCGCAAAGGAGGGACGTTCGCAACCGAAGCCTTGTACGACGGGAAGCAAGGAGCGGCCTTGCATGGAAGACGGTATCCCGACGCCCAGGTAGTCGAGCACGGTGGGGGCTATGTCGATGAGGTCAACGGGCATGTTGACGTATCCGGAGCCGAAGCCGGGCAATTTTACTATTAACGGTACGCGAAGTAATTCCTCGTATACGGTGTGGCCGTGGCCGACGTCGCCGTGCTCGAAAAACTCCTCGCCGTGGTCGCTGGTGATGATGACGACCGTATTCGGCCGGCGATCGAGCTCGCGTAATATCCGGCCTAATTCGTGGTCGACGTACCGGACTTCGCTGTCGTAGCTTCCGCGACGAAGGCCGCCGTCCCTCGATCCTTCCTCTGTCTGCCTTTTAGCGGCCTCGCGAGCCGCGGCGTTTACGTATTCCGGGGGCGCCCAATACGGCCCGTGGGGGTCGAGATAATGAAGCCAGAGGAAGAAGGGGCGGCCGCCGCGACGCTCGAGCCGTTTTAACGTGGCGTCCGTCAGGACGTTCGTAATCTTCGAGTCGCGCTTTTCCTCGCGGCCTTTGCGGAAAGCGGGAAAGAAGAAGTTGGTATCGTAGTAGCCGATGGCCTTGAGCCAGCCGACCATATTCCAGTAGTGGAAATCTCGGAAACCGCGGGTAACGCCGGTGAAGGGTAGACATAGCTCGTTGGCTACGACGGCTCGCGTGTCGTAACCGCGGGAAACGAGGATTTCGGCCAGCGTGGGTTGGCTCGTTCCGAGTGGACGATGGGCCGCGGCCTCGTGCACCGCCGGATACTGGGAAGTGAATATCGTCGCGAAGGACGGTAACGTCCAGGAAGCCTGCGAGCGTGCGTATCGGAAGACGAACGCGCTTTCGGCGAACCGGTCCATGTTAGGCGTCAGCGATTCGGCGCCGTCGTCCGAGCCGAAGGCGTCGGCGCGCCAGGCGTCGATCGTTATGAAGACTACGTCCGGGTATCCGGCCGGCGGCTCCGGCCTGGCCGCGGCCTGGGCTACGTTCCATATTATAAGGATACCCCAACCGACTAGCGCGGCCACTGCCGCGGCCGCCGCGACGCGCCGCGGCCTTTTTATTTTACCCAACAGTTTATAGAGGATGAAAGCCGCGGCGACAATCAATACGACCATCGGCCCGAATAAAAAGGCGAAGAAACCCGCGGGTTCCCAGACGTTGAACTCCCGCCCCCACAGCTCGAACCTTTTTAATTTCGAGATCGCGATTACGATCCAAAACAGGTTGGCCGCCAACGCGCACCCGAGCATCGCCGCCGCGGCCGCGCGTGCCGGCGACGGCCCTCTACGCCTGCGAGCGCGGGACACCGCCGCGGCTACCAAAAAGGTTGAAGCGCCTACTACCGCGGAGAATATCGCGTAAAATAAACAGCGGTGTACAAGCGAGAGAGGGAGGTTTTCGACGGGCGTGACACCGCCCGGCCTAAAGCCTAGGGCGAGCAACCCCTCGAGAAGGCCATACGCAAACCCGGTCGCCAGAACGGTGGCCGGGTATAAAATTGTTCTCTTCATATGTGCGGTCTAGGAAGTGTCAGCCGGCGCGCCGGAACCAGGCTGACGGCTGGTCGGCCGCGTCCGCGGCAAGGCCGGCGGTCATCGTGCGGCGGTACGGCTTTAACGGTTGGTCCGCCGGTACCATGCCGAATTGGGAGGTAACGACATATAAGGCGACGTCTTCGGGCCAATCTTTCCGGACCCTCAAATCCTGCGCCAAAGAGAATAAAGGCCCGTCGAAAAGGTCGACGGCGGGCGTCTCGGCTTCGGCCCCGTCGCGTACGTCGCCCTCGGCGATTATCAATACCCTCCGCGCCACGCGTCTTTTATACCATAAAGAGCGCGACCGGCGCCATAAAAAACCGGACGCTGACCTAGTTGGAAATATTTTTGTGCGGCTGAGGGTTTTTAGTCGTGGCCTTTGAACTCCCGCGGCGGGTACGTTCCCTCGTCGCCGTGCTCGACGTAGGAGGGGGCTTTCGGCTCTTCGCCCCGGCCCGAGGCGGCGTACTTCCGCCCTTCGCCAAATTTCACTTTCAGCTCGTAACCCTCGGCCTCGGAGATAGCACGGCTTTCGCGGGGCGTCGTGCCGGTAGGCGTATAACCTTCGCCGGTTACGGCGTGACGCGGCGGTTCGTAGCCCGCTCGTAGCATTCGGTAGTACTCTTCCTTGGTGGGCGCGCGGAAGGGTTTCTTTTCTGCTGGTTCCGCCGTCGGCGCCGCGGCGACGGTATCCCCGGGCGGGGACGGTTCGCTTTCGGCTCGGCCCCAAAGTTTCTCGCAGCCACAGAATGAAAAGGCGATACCCAAGGCTAAGGCGATAGGAACGTATTTACGCATCGTACCTCCTGAGGGCGTGTCTTCTAAAGGCAGTACCCCTGAAATGGCGAATTGAGGGAAGGTATTACTACCTTATTTGAGTAGTAAAGACGAGGTTTGGTTTAAGCGATAGGCCGCGCTCGCGTACAAAGAAAAAGGGCCCGAAGGCCCTTTTCCGCTCTTGTTTGCCGCTGTCCTTACTTGAACAGCGCTTTGACTTTACCGAGGGACTCGCGCGCGACAACAACTTCATTTTATATAGTCGGCAACTTAAGACCCCCATCTAAAGCCGAACGTGACCAGGAACGAGTTCGGCAGCTCGGCCTCGACTTTCTGGGTTTGGCCGCCGGCGTTCTCGTATTCGTAGACGGCCTTGCCGACGGGCGCCACCGGGCCGAAGCGCCAAAATATCGTGCTCGACGGCGTAAGCGTTATCTCGACGCCGAACGGTACCGCGTATAAGGGCTTGAGGACCGTGACCGAATCCTCGAAAATGCCTTCTTTGGCGGAGCCGGGGAAACCCTCTATCCTATCTATGGAAGTGGGGACGATAGCGACGCCGCCGCCGATGCCGACGTACGGCGTTATAAGGCGGCTGCCGGCGGGTATTTTTAACCTGAGGGTGAACGTCTCGACGACCGTAAATTGGTAAAACGTCTGCTCCCATCCTTCCAAACTTTTGGTGCGCCATTCCCGGTGGAAGCGGGTAAAGCCGCCGTCCGTATCCAAACTCAGCGTCGGGATAACCTTTTTTTGGCGGAATTTTGCCACGTCGTACGTCACGCCGCCGCCCAGGTAGAACGTATAACCGTAAGACGCCGGATAGAGGTTTTCGCCCGTTTGGTTTATAAAGGTCCAACCCCCCGGGGCTATGTCGGCCAGGCCGCCGTGGACAAAGGGTGCTAGAGCAGCAGCCGAAGCGGCGCATAGCGCAAACGCCAAGCCGAATACGAATATTTTCATAAGGATATCACCTCTCGCTATCTTAACTCGCCCTTAGCCATTCCGCAATTACTTTTTACGGCATATAATGAAAAGCCCGCCCTGAAGGGGGCGGGCGATTTTTCCTCGCTACTTTTTATTTTACCACTACCATCTTACGCGCAGCCGACCTAGAGCCGGCGTCAAGGCGGTAGACGTATACGCCGGGCGCGAGCTCGCCCGTGAAGGGTACGTCGTGTACGCCCGCGGCGAAGTACCGGTGGGCCACGTCGGCCACCTTCCGACCCGCGGCGTCGTATATGGCGAGTTTGACGTCCGAACCCTCGGCCAACTCAAACGAGAACGTCGTCGTGCCTGTTGCCGGATTGGGGACGTTTTGGCGAAGTGCGAAGGCACCGGGTCTTGTTGCCGGCGGGACCGTCGCCGGGCCGAAGGTTTGTCCCTTCCCGGTCGCGGCCACGGCTTCGAGCCAGTATTCAAGGGCAACGTCTTCCGCGGCTTCCGCGTCGCGGAATAAAAACGGCGACATACCTGTGATTAGCGCGGTATTTATCTTTTCGCGGTCGCCGTTCTCGGCGTCCCGGTGGATGTTATAGCCCGCAACGCCACCGGCGCGGCCGACGGCCCAGCGAACGTCAACGGCTCCGCCGGCAGAGCGGCGCGCCGTAAAAGACTTTAAATCGACGTCGGTAAAGACGTGGTGCGCCAGCTTTAAGTTTCCTCTGGTTGCGTCGTAGTACGCTATCAACGGGTAATCGTCCGGGCCCGGCGCTATCGAGTTGGGTACGCCTTGGTATCCGCCCGTGGCGACGAGCTCGTGGGTCCAGTTCGTACCCATCTTCATAACTACGTGGAGGTTGTACTTGTCGACGTTGAAGTAGGAGATGAAGACGTTGCCGTCGCCGTTAACGCAAATCGAGCTGTAGGTGGGCGCGCCCTTGGCGGCGCCTATGTTTTTGAAATTCCAACTTCCGCCGAAGGTCGATATGGCGTAGTTGAGCCCCGCGGAATTCACGTCAGGGAAGCTGAGGTGGATTTTGCCGTTCGGCCCGACGAACCCGTCGCAATCGATGCCTTCGGCGACATCGTCTATCGACCACCCTGAGCTACCGCGGACGCCGTGTTTAATGCTTTGGCTGGAGACGCCGTAAAAGAATACGTGGGGTGTGTCCTCGTTATCGACGAAAATGCAGTTGAATAATCCGCCCGAGCCGGTGTTCAAGATGTATTCGGTTTGCCAGTTTCCGCCTTCCCGGAAACCGTATTTCAAATGGGTGTTTAAACCGGACGGCACGGTATACGCGACGCGGGGGCCTACGGGCCAGACCGAGATGGAGACGTATTGGCCGTAGTCTGCGCCGCCGTCTATCTTCTCCGTTCGCCAGCTGCCGCCGGAAATGTAGGCGTAAGTAACTTCTTCGGCTGTTCCGTCCTGGAAGATAACGTGCGGTTCATCGAATGCATCCAACGCTATCGCTGTATCTCCTGTGACGTCGACGTCCGACGCGATAGTCTCGTATTCCCAATCCGAGCCCGTATACCGCGCGTACATCACTTTACCCTGCGTGATGTCTACGTAGCTGATGTGAGGCCGTCCCCACCGGTCCGTGGCGAGGGAACACCCGGCGCCGACGTTACCCTCGGACGCTATGATCTCTGACTGCCACGCCGCCCAGGTCGTCGACGCCAGAGCTAATAGCACCGTCGTTATCGCTTTACGTTTTAACTCCATAACCGCCACGCTCGCTTTCTTTATTTAAGTTAGGTCGCTGGCAATAGTACTATTTTCGCACTGATATGTCAATATGTAATGTTGCCCCGAACCGACGCCGCATTGGTGAACCTGGGAAAAGCCGGTAACTACGTAGCGCCGTTGTCTTTTTGCGGGACCTACGCCGGTCGGGCCTTATTCTCGGTGGGGGGTAATTTAGAGCTGGACGTAACAGAAAAACCCCCGGCGAGCGCGGAGGTTAAATCCGCTCACGCCGGGGGAATGATTTTCAGCGTGTTTAATAAGGCCCGGGGCGTGTGCCTATTTAATAACCACCATTTTACGGGCAGCCGTTTTAGCGTCGGCGTCGAGGCGATAGACGTATACGCCGGGCGCGAGGTCGCTTTGGAAGGGCACGTCGTGGCGGCCGGGGCCGTAGTGGCCCTCCGCTACGGCGGCTACCCGGCGGCCCGCGGCGTCGTAAACTACCAGCCGCACGTCGGCGCCCTCGGCCAGCTCGAAGGTGAACGTCGTAGCCCGGGCGACGGGGTTGGGCACGTTTTGGAAGAGGGCGAAGGCGTGGGCCTTACCCGCCGGCGGTACCGAGGCCGGGCCGTAGGTGCGGCTCGTCCCGGTGAGGGGTACGAGCTCAAGCCAATAGCGGTAGGCGACGGCGCTCTTGGCCGCTGCGTCGCGGAAGAGGAAGGGGGAGGAGCCGGTGATGAGCGAGGGATTGACCTTGGCGCGTTCGGCGCCGGGTGCGGCGCGGTAGAGGTTGTAACCGGCGGTGCCCCCGTCGCCGCTCACGGCCCAGCGGATGTCCACGGCTTCGCGGTTGCGTACGGCCTTGAACGAGGTTAGCTCGATGTCGGTAACGTAGCGGGCGAGTTTTAGGTCCTTTTTACCGGCGTCATAGTAGGCTATTAACGGGTAGTTACCGCTGATGACCGAAGAATGGGGAAGGCCCACGTACGCGCCTCTGGCGACGATTTCGTGGGTCCAGCCGGCGCCTTTCTTGATCATGACGTGGAGGTTCGATTTATTGAAGTTGAAGTAGGAGAGGAAGACGTTCGCCGCGGCGTTTACGGAAATATCGGTATAGGCGGGCTCTCCCTGTACGCCGGGGACGTTTTCTATTTTCCAACTCCCGCCCGAAGTAGATACCGCGTAGTTTAGGCCTTTGTTACTTAACGTAGCGAAGCCGACGTGGATCTTGTCGTCGGGGCCGGCGACGGCGCCGGGGTCGACGCCTTCCGCGATATCGTCAATCGACCACTCATCGTTTTTGAGCACGGCGCGCTTGACGCTGTAAGTCGAGGAGTTGTAGTAGACGATGTTGGAGTTGGTATTATCGTCTAGGAATAACGTGTTGGATTGGCCGCCGCCGCTGGTGATAGCCGTATTGTGCCAACCTTCGCCGTCGCGGTAAGCGTAAACGAGGCTCGTAGATGAACTCCCGGCTACCGAGTACGAAACGCGCGGCCCCGGCGGCAAGGCAGTAATGGAGACGAATTGGATGTAGCTTGAGCTCGAGGACACTTTTTCGGTAACCCAATTCGTGCCGGAATGGTACGCGTACGTCAACTCGCCCGTTTTCGCGTCGCGGAAAATTATGTGCGGTATGTCTGTGGAGTCGAGGGCAAGGCCGGTATGGCCGGGTACTTCGACGTCAAAAGCTACGGTATCGAACTCCCAGCTCGAGCCCGTATAGCGGGTGTACATAACCTTGCCGCCCGTTTTATCGACGAAGCTGATATGAGGTCGGCCCGATCGGTCTACGGCAAGGCAGCAACCGTCGCCGACGTCGCCATAAGAGGCGACCGTTTCAGAAGTCCACCCGGCCCACATAACGGCCGGCAGCGCTACGCATACTACTATTAATATGCACGTCGCTTTCATGGTTGCCCTCCTCAACGTTAGGGTCGCTTACTCGCGACCTATGGGGTGAATCCGTTTACTATCCGCTTACTCCACCACGACCATCTTCCGGGCGGCGACGTTCGCGCCGGCGTCGAGGCGGTAGACGTAAACGCCGGGCGCGAGCTCGAGTGAGAACGGGACGTCGTGTTGCCCCGGGGCGAAGTACCCGTCGGCCACGTCGGCTACCTTCCTACCGGCGGCGTCGTAGATGGCGAACTTGACGTTGGAACCCTCGGCCAACTCGAAGGAAAACGTCGTCGAGCCGGAGACCGGGTTGGGGACGTTCTGGTAGAGGGCGAAGGCGTGGGCCTTGCCCGCGGGTGGCAGCGAGACCGGGCCGTAGGTGCGGCTCGTCCCGGTGAGGGGTACGAGCTCTAGCCAATAGCGGTAGCCGACGGCGCTCTCGGCCGCTGCGTCGCGGAAGAGGAAGGGGGAGGAGCCGGTGATGAGCGAGAGATTGACCTTGGCGCGTTCCGCGCCGGTTGCGGCGCGGTAGAGGTTGTAACCGGCGGCGTCCCCGCCGCCGCTCACGGTCCAGCGCACGTCCGCGCCGGCGCGTGAGCGCTCGGTCGTAAACGACGTTACCTCGACGTCGGTCAGCGGGTCATAGCGGGCGAGCTTGAGGTCCCCCTTACCGCTATCGTAGAAGGCTATGAGGGGGTGGCCGCCGCTTCCGATTGCGAGGGAATGGGGTAACCCGACGTAGTTGCCTCGGGCCACGAGCTCGTGCTTCCACGATCCGCCGCTTTTTTTAACAATATGGAGGTTGTGTTTGTTCCAGTTGAAGTACGAGATAAAGATGTCGCCCGCGCCGTTTACGCGTATGTGGGTAAAGCCCGGGGCCCCGGTCGCGGCTTTTACGTTTTCGATGTTCCAACTTCCGCCAGCCGTTGAGACGGCGTAGTCGAGGCCGGTGTTGTTCACGTTGGCGAAGCTTACGTGGACCTTGCGCTGAGGTCCGGGGGTGGCGTCGCAGTCGATCCCTTCCGAAATGTCGTCTAAAGCCCACGTCGTGCCGTTGCGGATCGCGTGCTTAACGCTCGTTGTCGCGCCGTTGAAAAAGACGATGTTGGTTTTGCCGTTATCGTCGACAAATACGGTATTAAATTCGCCGCCGCCGCTATCCACGACGTTCTCCGTGTTCCAGCTACTGCCCTCACGGTAACCGTATTTTAAATAGGTGTTGGGGAAGGATGTTCGGAAATAAGATACGCGCGGTTCCGAGGGCCATGTTACGATCGAAAAGATATTCGCGTTAAATTCTCCGGAGTCGACTTCCTCGGTGTTCCAGGTCGTCCCTGACCGGTAAGCGTAGACCAATTTACTCTCGCCCGGATCTTTGAAGAGGACGTGCGGTCGATCGAAAGCATCGAGGGCGAGGGCGGTATTACCGGTTACCTCAACGTCCTCCGCGACGGTCCAGAAGTCCCAGGTGGAACCGGCATAAACGGCGTAGTTAACAGATCCGTTGGTCTTATCCATATACGAGATATGGGGTCGGCCCCACCGGTCGACTGCGAGGGAACAGCCTGCGCCCACGTCGCCCTGGGAGGCGACCGTCTCTATGGTCCAACCACCCCAGGCCGCCGACGCCGAAGCTATGCATAAAACGGTAAATATAGTCGTTCTGTTCATATCGGGTACTCCTTGGGAAACGAGCGTTTAATCTTTTTCGAATCTATCACTTTTAACGTGGAGTGTCAATTCGTTTTTATTCTAAAAAATGGCCGTCTTAAGCCGGCCGGGCGGCCTTAACGTCGTTCTGTACCCAGCCTCCCGTTAATAAAGCGGGAACCCCGATACCCGCGGCCGAAATAAAAAACGCGGCGCCGAACAATGCGGCCCGCGGTAACTTTGATTTACCCAATAAAAACCACCCTTTCAATAAATTATAGCCTTTCGTCCGACCTTTGTCAAGTGTAAATAAAAAACCCCGGCGAGCAAGGAGGTTAAGTCTGCACCCGCCGGGGGAAAGTTTATTCGAACGTTTGTATC
>JAZGGY010000293.1:0-2793 GCA_036480675.1 bacterium
GGGCAAGGCGCTGCTGTTCAAGTACCTGGGCGGCGTGGACGCTTTCCCCATCTGCGTCGACACCAAGGACCCGGACGAGCTCATCGACTTCGTCCTCAAGCTGCAGCCCTGCTTCGGCGGCATAAACCTGGAGGACATCGCCCAGCCGAAGTGCTTCCACGTGCTCGATACGCTGCGCGAGAAGGCCCACATCCCGGTGTGGCACGACGACCAGCAGGGCACGGCCTCCGTTACCGTGGCCGGTGTTATTAACGCGCTACGCATCGTCGGTAAGAAGAAGGAGGACGTCAACGTCGTCATGATCGGCGCCGGCGCCTCCAACATAGCCATTGCCCGCGTCCTCATCAAGTTCGGCGTTAACCCCAAGCACATAATAATGTGCGACTCCAAGGACACGCTCCACGCCGGCCGCGACGACTTGAAGAACGACCCGGCCTGGAAGATGAAGTGGCACTTCTGCGAGATTACGAACGAGAAGAACGTGACCGGCGGCCCGGCGGAAGCGGCGAAGGGCGCCGACGTTATGAGCGCGCTTTCGCGGCCCGGCCCCGACACCGTCAAGCCGGAGTGGATAGCGAGCAGGGTGACAGACGCCGTCGTCTTCGTATGCGCCAACCCGGTCCCCGAGATCTGGCCGTGGAAAGCGCACGAGGCCGGCGCGCGCATCGTCGCGACCGGCCGCTCCGACTTCCCCAACCAGGTCAACAACTCGCTCGGCTTCCCCGGCATCTTCCGCGGCACGCTGGACGTGCAGGCCAAGACCATCACCGACGAGATGGCCATCGCCGCGGCGCAGGAGCTGGCCGACATCGCCAACGACAAGGGGATCCACGAGGAGTACCTCATCCCGACGATGGACGAGTGGGAGGTCTTCCCGCGGGAGGCGGTGGCGGTGGGCCTCAAGGCCATCGAGCAGGGCATCGCCCGCGTCAAGGCGCCCAGGGAGGAGCTGCTCCGCCAGGCCGAGGACGTTATCCGCAGAGCCCGCGAGGAGACGCAGCTGTTGATGAAAGAGGGCTTCATCCCGCTCGAGACCGGCGAGCGCGTTGTGACGGGCGGGTAACGGGCCCCGGACCTGCTTCGATATAGAAAGGCAACCCCTGGGGGTTGCCTTTTCCTTTTACGTTGCCGGTTCGTTATTTCTTATACCGGGCCAAAAAATGACCCACCCCCTCCGCTTTGGACAGCATCCAGTAATCGCCCGCGGCGAGGGCCGCGACGGCAAAAGGCGTCCCGAAAGGCCGGGTTACTATTTCTTCGTAATAAACCCCGTTTTCGCAGACGACCGAGGTAAGATAGCCTACGGCAACGCCGTTTTCCGCGTCGGCGAAGGATAAGGCCGAAATATAGTAAAAATAAGGACCGGGTGGCGCGAAGAAAACAAGCTCGTAATCGCCTTCGCCCGGGGGCGCCAGGTCACGCCGCAATATCGCGCTGTAATAGAAATCGGATAGCCCTTCTTGACGCAAACTACAAGTAAAGAGGACACCCCCCGGTATGGGCGCGATGTCGGCCAGGCCGGTTGTCGAAAAACCCGGCGGTAATACAACGTCTTCCCGTACCCATCTCGCGCCGTCGAAGACCCATATATAAGGCCCCAAGTCCGTCGTAATAAATCCCCGGCTCGGGCTGGAGAAAGCGACGTCCCGGGCGTTCGGGAAATCACCGAAACGGGTCCAGGTCCCCCGGTCATATCGGAAAACTTCGTAACCGCCTTTTAACCAACAGCCGTCGCGACTATAAGCGGATACCTTATAAAAACCCCAGCGGGTCTCCGGCACGTTCGAAACGCGGCTCCAGGAACCGCCTTCGTATTTGAAAAGAAGTCCGGCGTAGTTTCCCGCTACGTTAATATCGCCCGCCGCCCAGCCGGTATCGCCGTAGAAATCTATATCGTAAAATGTAGAACCGCGTTCGGCTAGCCTATATTTTTCTTCGATCCTCCCGGCCGTGTACAACATTATTAAAGCCTGGCTCTCGCTCGAATTAGGGGGGTCTTCTCCGACGAGCCATACTTCCTCTTCGTCCCTCGCGTAAATACCCGTTAAGCCGGCTGGCGTATTAACCACCACTTTCCACTGCGAGGGCGGCGCCTCGATAGGCGTCCCCGTACAATTCAAGGAAATAATTATTATAAACGAATAGGCCGCTTTCGCGACGCAATATACGAACCCTCCAAAAAGCCTTAATTTTTTTCTTGGCATACACATAATATATAGATTAATATTCTACAAAAGTCAACAAAGAATATAATTACTACCTAATAGAGAAGGGGCGAGAATGAGGAGTTTAATACTATTAATCTTATTTATAAGTTTACCTAGTTTCGCGCTCGCGTACGCGGGGGAGGCAATTAACGTATACTCTTGGGGCCACGCTAACCCGTTAAATCGAACCCCTCAGCAACTTGCCGCTTACCCCGCTCTCCAATACTCGGAACTCGACTAATCGGTGATAGAAACCGAGGGCGGGATATGGGTATTAAAAAATACCGCGGGCCCCGGACCTGCTTCGATATAGAAAGGCAACCCCTGGGGGTTGCCTTTTCGATTTCCGGTCGGACGCGGCGGTTACGGCCGCCGACGCCCTTGACCCGAAGCGCCGACAACCTTATAATCAGGCCGTGGCTCGAGACGAAGATAACCAAACCGACGAGGCGGCGTGGCGGGGCGCGCTGCACGAAGTCGCCGCGGAAGTACGCGAGAAGTTCGGCGACGCGGTCGAGCGCGTCGTCCTGTACGGCTCGCGCGCGCGCGGCGAGGCCGGGGCCGAAAGCGACGTCGACGTCCTCGT
>JAZGGY010000294.1:0-3465 GCA_036480675.1 bacterium
CCAGCCGGTCCGTCAACACGCGGGTGCGCTCCTCGGGCATCTCCCAAGTGTACGAGCGCATACCGGCCGCGACGTGCGCCAACGGCACCCCCGAGAGCGACGCCGCCAGCGCTCCCGCCAACGTCGACGTCGTGTCGCCCACCACTACCACCGCGGCCGGCGTCTCTTTTTCGACGACGTCCGCCAACCGCCCGGTCATCGCGGCGAGCTGCGCCGCGGGGGCGAGCGGCCCCACCTCGAGGTTGTACGCCGGCTCCGGGATGGCGAGCTCGGCGAAGAAGGCCGCCGACATCTCGTAGTCGTAGTGTTGGCCGGTATGGACCAACAGCCACGCCGCGCCCTCCGGCGGCCGGGCTAACAAAGGCGCGGCCTTCACGAACTGCGGCCGCGCGCCCACCACCAACATTATAGGCCCGTTATTACCCATAGAAATCGGTTACCGCGGCGCAGACCTCCTCCACTTGCTTGTCGGCCATCTCGGGCCAGAGGGGCAGCGATACGACTTCGCCCGCCGCGGCTTCCGCCTCCGGGAACGAACCCGCGTTGTGGCCTAGATATTCGAAAGCCGGCGTTAGGTGGACCGCGGTCGGGTAATATACGGCCGAAGCGACGCCGCACTCGCCCAGGAAGGCCCGCAGTTCTTCGCGCCGCGTCGCCCGTATCGTGAACTGGTGATAGGCGGGAAGATAATTATCCAACTCGGCCAGCAGCGTTACGCCGTCGACGGCGGCCAGCCGCTTGCGGTATAACCGCACGAGCCCGCGCGTCCGCGCCACCCAGGCGTCGAGGTGCTTGAGCTTAATCGAAAGGACCGTAGCCTGCAGGCCGTCCAGGCGGCTCTTGTATCCTATTTCCTCCGGGTAGTTCTTGGTCGCCGCGCCGTGGACGCGGAGGCGCCGCGCGCGCGCCGCCAGCTCGGCGTCGTCCGTGGCCAACAGGCCGCCGTCGCCGAAGGCGCCCAGGTTCTTGGTGGGGAAGAACGAAAACGCCGCCGCGGCGCCCAGGCTGCCCACTTTGCCTTCCCCCAAAGCGCCGCCTATGGCTTGCGCCGCGTCTTCCAATATGGGGATGCCCGGCGCCGCCTCAGCTATAGCCGGCACGTCGGCCGGTAAGCCGTAGAGGTGCACCGGCATGACGACTCTCGTTCGCTCGGTTACGGCCGCCGCTACGGCCGCCGGGGATATGTTGAGGGTTTGCGGGTCCACGTCCGCGAATACCGGCCGCGCCCGCAGCCGAACGACGACATCCGCGCTGGCGACGAACGAAAAGGGCGTCGTTACGACCTCGTCGCCCTCGCCGACCCCCAGCGCCCGGAGCGCGATAAGCAACGCGTCAGTCCCGGAGCCCACGCCGACGCAGTGCTCGACGCCGAGGTACGCCGCGGCCTCGGCTTCGAACTTTTCCACCGGCGGCCCGAGCACGTACTGGCCCGAGGCGAGGAACTCCTTGATGGCGGGCCCGAGCTCACCCTCTAGCGCCCGGTACTGCGCCGCCAGGTCCTTGAGGGGTATCTTGATTACGGCCATAATAACTAAGTTCTCAAAGCGCGGGTTGCAAGCCTTCCGGGTCGCACGCGTACTCCCGGCCGCAGCGGCCGCACGCCCGCCGGTCGCCGGGGACCAGCATCCCCAACCGCTCGCCGCACGCGCACGCGTAACCCAAAAGGCGCGCCGGCACGCCGCCCACCACCGCGTGCGGCGGCACGTCCTTCGTGACCACCGCGCCCGCGGCTACGAAGGCGTGCTCGCCCACCGTCACGCCGCACACTATCGTGCAGTTTGCGCCCAGCGCAGCGCCCCGCCGCACGAGCGTCTTCTCGTACTCCGCGCTCGAGCCCCGCGGGAACGCCGACCGCGGGTCACGCACGTTCGTGAATACCATCGATGGCCCACAGAAGACGTCGTCCTCTAACGTCACGCCCTCGTAGACGCTGACGTTGTTCTGGACGTGGACGTTGTCGCCTATGGTGACGTTGGCGGCCAAGAAGACGTTCTGCCCCAGGACACAACGCTCGCCTACGACCGCGCTGCCCATGACGTGGCAGAAGTGCCATATCTTGGTGCCGGCCCCCACCGACGCGCCGTCGTCGACGACGGCCGTAGTATGGACGAAATAATCGCTCGCTTCGCTCATCTTTAATTTAATACCGACAAGGCCGGGGTGAGTTCTCGAGACGCAGCGGCGCGCCGCCGGCCGCAGCAGACTTCTGCGCCGCCGCCAAAACCTTCACGACCTCAAGCCCCTGGCGGCCGTCGGCCCGCGGCGCCGCCCTCGTCGCGACGCACGATAGGAAATGCTCGAGCTCGGCCGTCAACAGGTCGACATCCGGGACGTCCACCACTCTCGAGCCGTCGTCGTAGACCTCGGCGCCGCCGCCTCGCGCGCCCATACGGTAAACGGTAAGCTCGCCGCGGCCGCCCTGCTCCTGTATTACCGCGGCCATCGCCTCGTCGCCCACGACCACGAAACGCCGCGTCTCGAGCGGATATAACCACGACGCCCATACGTGGGCCGTAACGCCGCTGTTGAAAGAGAGGTTGAGAAAGGCCGCGTCCGCGACACCCGCGCCGCGCGCGTCCACCGCCACCCCGGACGTCAACGCCGGCTCTTCCTCCAAAAGCCAGAGCGCCAGCGCGACGTCGTGCGCCGCGAGGCTGAACGTTACGTCTTCCTCCAGGCGGATGGTCCCGAGCTTCGCCCGGGCCGCGGTAATATATTTTATATCGCCCAGCTCGCCGGCGGCGACCATATCCTTCAGCGCCTCGAACGCCGGGTCGAAGAGCAATATGTGGCCCACCATCAACACGGCCTTTTTCTCTTCCGCCAGAAGCAACAGCGCCGCGGCGTCGGCCGGCGTGAGTGCCAGCGGCTTCTCGACCAGCAGGTCCTTGCCGGCGGCGAGCGCGGTTTGCGCCAGCTCGGCGTGGCGGGCCGCCGGCGCGGCGATTACGGCAGCTCTATACTCACCCTCGAGGAACTCCTCCCAGGAGCGCAGCGCCGCGACCTCGGGATAACGTTCCTCGGCGGCGCGCGCCCTCTCCGCGTCGGCGTCGTAGAAGGCGACGCGCTCGGGGCCCAGGAGCGCGACCAGCTTCGCCAGGTGGTTCAAACCCCACCGGCCTACGCCGACCACTGCAACCTTGACGTCGTCGCCGCGCGTCACGCCTCGGCCCCCTTCTTTCTCAGTAGGTCCTCGTACAACCCGGCGTAGCGGTCCGCCATCTTGTCGGCCGTAAAATCGAACGTGACGCGCGACCGCGCCGCGCGGCCCATGGCCTTACGCTTAACGGGGTCGCGGGCAAGTACCCGCAACGCGTCGGCCAGCGCAGCGACGTCGCCCGCGGGAACCAGATAACCCGTGCGGTCCGGTTCGACCAGCTCCGCGTTGCCGCCTACCGCGGTCGCGACCACCGGCAGCGCCGCCGCCATGGCCTCCATAATCGCTATCGACAACCCCTCGGACGG
>JAZGGY010000295.1:0-3202 GCA_036480675.1 bacterium
CCGAGAGAGACATACCCCCCGTTAAATAACATGTAAGGTTTTAGCGTTATAGTTGTATTGTATATAGGGAAGGATATACAAGTTTTAACGCAATCCGGGAATAATAGTTATACCGAAAGGACTTGACAGAACTGATTATCCATATTACCCTAGAAGTAGAGACTAAATTAAACCTAACGCTCCATAATCCGGGGAGGACCGCATGAAAAATCCACTCAAGACGTGGCGAGAGAAAACAGGTTTCACCCGTAGCGAGGCCGCTACCGTCCTCGGATTTAACTACAGCTTTTACTGTCAAATCGAGAGCGGAACGCAAGCTCCAACCGCGACCATACTTGAAGCACTCGAGCACGTCGGCCGGGAGTCCGAAGTTTGCCCCGAGGTCAACCAAGCAGATTTTATGCTTAAGTGGGCCCGCTACGAAGCAGACCGCCGGCGTAAGCTCCTTGCCAGGCGACGCGACTCACCCGCCGAGGCAAGAGCATAATGGAAACGGGGACTCGCAGCATCGCCACCTCGTAGACAACCGCCAGAAATCGCCAACCGGTATTTAGCTATGGTACGGATTTACCAACGCGGTAAAAAAGGTACCTATTGGATCGACTATGTTTTTGACGGCCAGCGCCGGCGGGAACCGCTAGGGGTTACAAATAAACCGGTAGCAGAGAAAAGACTTGTCGAAGCTCGAGAAGCCCTAGCCCGGGGAGAGCGGCCTGGGGCCGGGCGAACCGTCGAACTCGGAGAGTTGCTTGATAGGTATTTAGAGTGGTGTGCGGACGTTTGCCTGAATACGGATAAAACGCTATACGATAAAAAAAGATACATTCGACGCTATATTAAATTCTGGGGAACCGGTAGAAAGGTGGTAACTTTAAAACGCGCCGACGTTGAGGCTTATATGGGCCGCCGACGCAAAGAATCGGGTAGCGTGATCTTGCCGAACCGTGAACTACAAACCTTGAGGCATTTTTTCAATTTTGCCAAGAGCCGTGATATTATCATCAAAAATCCTTGTGGTGGCGTTAAAAGATTTCCGGGAGAGGAATTATACAGAAAACCGATACGGAAATTGGACTTGCGCGATGTTCAAACTTGGCTTGCCTACTTAACCGAATACGACGAAGTGTTATACGACCTATCAATCCTCGCAATTTATTCTGGGCAACGCCCCGGCGACATTTTAGCAATTAAAGGGGCGGATATTCAAGATGGTATTTGGTACGTTAGGCAACGGAAGAAACACGGCAAAGTAAACGAGGCCCCCCTATTAGGACCGGCAGCCCAGGTTGTGGAAAGGCGGAAGGTTTTGTACGGCAAGGGGTATTTGTTCCCCGGTAGAAAACCGGTAACGCATTTAACGACTTACCGCCGTCCCTTTAAAACCGCAAAACAAGACCTCGGCCTTGAATTCGATTTCAAAGATTTTCGGCATTTGTACGCGAACATCCTTGCCGCGATTGGAACACCGTCGCCGGAAATAAAAAACCTGATGGGCCATAGCAGGATTACAACGACCGAACGCTATCTTGGCGGAGCCGGCGCTTTGGGGTTGTCAAAAAAGGCAGCCGTGGGAAAATTAGTTGCGTTTTTAGAGGGGCCACACGATAAAGAATGACACAAATTAAGGCACAACCAAATTTTAGACTAATCTCTCGGGCGAACCCCAACGCCCGCAACCGTTTTTGCGTCAGGGATTTGGGGAGTAAAGGGGGCGTAGCTCAGTTGGCGGAGCGGCGGCTTTGCAAGCCGCAGGTCGGCGGTTCGAATCCGCTCGCCTCCAAAATTTTTCGCCGTCGGTCGTTACGATCGACGGCGTTACGCTATGTTTACTTTTGTTGGAGGGCGATTCGCGTTGCGGCGAAATCAACGGCGGCCTGAGGCCGCCGGTTTAATTTAAAATCCCCGGTGCAAACCCAGCGCTCGCGCCGCGTCTTTCACCTTTTCGATCTCCTCCCATGTCGGCGGCCTCATGAGCGCGGCGACCTCGTCGGCGCGGTAGCAAGGCCGGTACTGCGCCATGACGTTCACGTACGAGTCCGGCGACAGCTCCTCGACGATAAATTTTAAGACCGGCTCGCTGTCGGCCAGGCCGTTCGGCAGGACGAGGTGGCGGATGAGAAGGCCGCGCGTCGCGACGCCGCGGCCGTTCACCGCCAGGTCGCCCACCTGGCGGTGCATTTCGCGCAGCGCTTCTTTTATCCTCTCGAAGTAGTCGGGCGCGGCCGAAAGGTCCGCCGCTGGCGCCGCGGCGCCGTACTTCGCGTCCGGCATGTATATGTCTATAAAACCCTCGAGCAGTTTGAGTGCTTCTACGCTGTCGTACCCGCCCGAGTTGTAGACGATCGGGACCGTTAGACCCCGCGCCCGGGCGAGCTCGATCGCTTCCGCCATAGCCGGCGCGACGTGCGTGGGCGTCACGACGTTAACGTTCTCGCAGCCCTGGCGCTCGAGCGCAAGCATCATCTCGGCTACTTTCGCCGGCGTTACCTCCCGGCCCGCGCGGAGGTGGCTAATGTCGTAGTTCTGGCAGAAGATGCAGCCCAGGTTGCAGCCGGCGAAGAAGATCGTGCCGGAGCCGCCGCGTCCCACGAGCTCCCGCTCCTCTCCGAAATGGGGGCCGGCGGAGGCGACTAGCGGCAAGACGCCGACATTACACGTACCGGTTTCGCCTTCGGCCCGCAACGCGCCGCACTCGCGTGGGCAAAGCCGGCACGGCGACGCGAGCGCGTAGAGCGCGTTGACCAGTTCGCTTCGCGGCGGCATTTCGGTACGAATTTACCATAGGAAGGTGGGAGCGGCGAGAGCTTTTCGGAAATGAAGCCGATTGTGAAAGGGCGAGAGGTGTGTTATTTTAAGTTGAATGTCGCTTACGCGACGGCGATAGCGAGGAGGTTCAGCCATGCGCGGCGTGGTTATACTTTTAATAATATGTGTCGCCGCGGCGGCGTACGCCACAGGGGGCGGCGCCTGGGTCGGCGATACCTGGGGCGGGAGGATGGTCAAGCTCTCGCCTTCGGGTTCGATCGTACGTACCGTCGGACCTTTTACATACCCGTACGGCGTCGCGGTGGACCCGAGCGACGGCAGCGTTTGGTTCACCGTGAACGCGCGGACCGTCGTGAAGATGACGGCCGAGGGTCAAGAGCTCTTCCGCCGGAGCTACGACACCGAGCAGATATCGGTGAACCCAGGCGACGGGGCG
>JAZGGY010000296.1:0-14063 GCA_036480675.1 bacterium
CTCAAGAGTTCAAGAACGGGCGAATAAATATGAGGAAATGGATAGTAATTGGCGTGGTCGCGCTGGCGCTGGCCGTGGTCGTCGTTTTGGCCTTGATGCGCGCCGCTAACAAGCGCGAACTGGCTAAAGAATTCGCGAAACGGCGTGAAGTTACCGTCGCGGTGGAAGTCGCCCGGCCGGAAATCGGCGCGATCGAGGAAACGCGGATGTTTCTGGGGTCGGTCGTCTCCACGGACCAGGCGACGGTTTTTTCCAAGATCGCGGGCAAAGTAGTTTCGGTACCGGTGGCGGTGGGGCGGCGGGTCGGCGCGGGCGCGACGATCGCCGTCGTCGACTACGACCAACCCGGGATGAAATACCGCTACTACTACGCGTATGCGCCCATCTCGGGCGAGGTCACGGAGGTCCTTGTGGACGTCGGCGACATGGTTCAACCGTCGACGCCGTTAGCCACGGTCGTCAAACCCGAGTCGGTAAAAGTAGAGACGCAGGTCACGGCGGAGGCGCTCGCCGTCATGTCGAGGGGTATGTCCGTGAAGATCCACGCCCGCGGCCGGGAGGGAGACGTGCTCGAGGGCAAGGTCGTAAACCTCCCGCGCTCGCTTTCGCCCGACTCCCACCTCGCCACCGTCGAGATCAAGCCGACGAGCGCCGTATCCGGTTTGCGGGCGGGGATGTTCGCGCAGGTGGAGATTCCCGTGGCGCGCCACGAAAAGGCGTTACTCATCCCGCCGCAGGCCGTGCACCGCGAGGCGGAAGGCCTGGCGGCGTACGTGGCGGAAGGGGAAACTGTCCGGCGGCGCCTCGTCGAGACCGGTTTGTCCCGCGAGGACGCGGTCGAGATCACCTCCGGCCTGGAGCCCGACGACGAGGTGATTGTCTTTACCAACGGCGACCTCGACGACGGCACAAAAATCAACAAGAAAGTCCCATATAAACTCCACGAATAAAACCGCCCTCCGCGGCTTCCGGAAGTCGGACCAATAATATGAAGCTTGCCGATTTCTCCATACGCCGGCCCGTTTTCATTACGATGCAGGTCCTCGCGGTCCTGGTGCTCGGAGTGGTGTCGTTCACGCGGCTGGGCGTGGACATGATGCCCGACATCGAATTTCCGTTCGTCGTCGTCACGGCGGTTTACCCCGGCGCCGGCGCGCGCGAGGTAGAGGCCGACGTTACCGATCCGCTGGAAGACAAGCTGAGCGCCCTAAGCGGCCTTAAAAACCTTTTCTCCTATTCCAACGAGGGTTACGCCGTCGTCGTCGCCGAGTTCGAGCTGGAGGTGGACCCGCGCGAAGCGGAAGCGGACGTGCGGACGAAGGTGGAAACGGCGCTACCGGACCTCCCGGAGGACGTCGAAAAGCCCGTCGTAGCGCGCATAGATTGGGGGGCCGAACCCGTAATCACCTTCGCGGTGGGCGGTAAAGAGACACCCGAGGAGCTGCGCCGCCTGGCCGACGACGTCATCAAACCCCAGGTCGAGAAGATCCGGGGCGTCGCGGAGGTCAACGTCTCGGGCGGCCTGGAACGCGAGGTTAGCGTCGAGCTGGACCCGGCCGCGCTCGCCGGCTTTGGGATCTCCCTCGACGAGATTAAAGGAGCGCTCGCCACCGCCAACCTGGAGGTCCCGGCCGGGCCCATGCGCGCCGGGCCCCGGGAGGAGAAGCTCCGCGTCGCGGGCAAGTTCCGGTCCCAGGAGGACATAGAGAACGTCGTCGTCGGCCGCATAAAGGACGCGCCGATCTACCTCCGCGACGTCGCCTCCGTCGACGTCCACGGCTTCAAGGAGATCAAATCGATCCCCAAGCTCAACGGCAAGGACGCCGTAACCATCACCGTCCGGAAAGCCTCGGGCGCCAACACGGTCGAGGTGTGCGACGACATCGTGAAGCGCCTCGCCCGGATCGAGGAGACGCTGCCGGAGGGGATCGAGATCGACGTCGCGTACAACGACGCCGACTTCATCAAGGAGGCGATCGCCGATACGAGCGAAGCCCTTTTCCTCGGCGCGATCTTCGCCGTCCTCGTAATCCTGATATTCCTCGGCAACCTCCGAACGACGATCATTTCGGCGCTCGCGATCCCGACCTCCATCCTCTTCACGTTCATCATGATGTACGCCGTGGGTTTCACGATCAACATGATGACGCTCATGGCGCTCTCGCTCGCCGTCGGGATCCTCATCGACGACGCCATCGTCGTGCGCGAGAACATCTTCCGCCACTGGGAAGAGGGCATGTCGCTGGAGAAGTCGGCCTCCGTGGGCACGGCGGAGGTGGGCCTGGCGGTCATGGCGACCACCTTCACGATCGTCGCGGTGTTCGTACCGGTGGCGTATATGGGCGACATCGTGGGCCGCTTCTTCCGGTCGTTCGGCCTGGTGGTCGTCTTCGCCGTCATGTACTCGCTCTGGGACGCGCTGACGATGGCGCCCATGCTTTCGGCCAAGCTTATCGTGGGGAGCCCGGACCCGACGAAAAAGAGCCGCTTCGAGCGTCTCCTCGCGCCGCTCAACCGCCAGTTCGACCGGCTGGCCGAGGGGTACCGCGGCTTCTTGGCGCTCGCGCTAAGGCGCCGCTTCCTGACGCTCCTAATAGCCTCCGTCGCGTTCTTCGGCAGCCTGTTTCTGTCCCGTTTCATCAGCACCGCTTTCATGCCCGAGTGGGACCAGGGCTACGTCTACGTCTACACGACGACGCCTCTCGATTCCTCCCTCGCGTATACGGAAAAGGCGGCGGACGAGGTCGAGAAGCTGGTCGCCTCCCACGAGGAGGTCGAGACGACCTTCTCCAACATCGGCGTCGGCGAGATCCCCAACCGCGCGACGATCACCGCGAAACTGGTCCCCCGCCGAGAACGTGACAAGAGTAACCTTGAGCTCCAGGCCGAGTTCCGCGAGCTCTTCGCCGACTACTCCCGCGCCGAGGTAACCGTACGGGTCCCGGGGATGGCCGGCGGCGACAATTACGCCCAGCAGCCGGTCTCGGTGGACCTCTCCGGGCCCGACCTCCGGGTGCTGGAGGCGGAGGCCGAAAAGATGGTCGCCCACCTGAAAACGCTGGGCTCCGTCCGCGACGCCGGCATGAGTTACGAGGAGGGCCGGCCCGAGACCCGCCTCGTCCCGGACCGGGCGATGTGCACCGAGCTCGGGATCTCCGTAGCTTCCGTCGCGATGACGGTCCGCGGCCTGGTGGAGGGAACGGTCGCGACCAAGTACGCCGAGGGCGGCGAGGAATACGACGTCCGCCTTATGGTCCCGCGCCGCGAGATTCGGAACTTGGGCGACGTGGAGAAAATCTACCTCAAAAACAACGACGACGACGTCATGCCTCTCGCGATACTGGTCGACGTCGTGCGGGACGTGGGCCCTACCGAGATCCAACATATCAACCGCCAGCGGACGGTCTCGATCTGGGCCGGAAAGGCGCTGGGCGCGGCCGACGGCGACATCCAGCGGGAAATGAACGAATATACGAAGAACAAACCGCCGCCCCCCGGTTACGGGTACGGCGTCGGCCGCTCGACCGAGATGCAACAGGCGATGTTCACCAACATGTTCACGGCGCTCGCCATCGCGGTCGTCTTCATCTTCATCGTCCTCGCCTCCCAGTTCAACTCGTTCACGCACCCGTTCACGATCATGCTGGCGCTGCCGCTGGCCGTCGTCGGCGCCTTGATCGCGATCTTCATCCTCGGCTCGACCTTCGACATGATGACGATGGTGGGGATCATCCTCCTTATGGGCCTGGTGAACAAGAACTCGATTCTGCTCGTCGACTACACGCTCCAGCAGATCGACAAGGGGAAGTCGATCAAGGAGGCGCTGTTGATCGCGGGGCCGGTCCGGATGCGGCCCATCCTCATGACTACCGCCGCGATGATCATGGGCATGCTGCCCACCGCGCTCGGCCTGGGCGAAGGGGGCCAGTTCCGGCAGGGTATGGCGGTGGCCGTCATCGGCGGCTTGATCACCTCCACGCTCCTCACGTTGCTCGTCGTACCCGTCGTCTTTACCTTCGTCGAGGGGTGGCGGCGCCGCCGCAGGCCGCGACCGAACGAGGTCGTCGCGACCAAATTCGAATAGAAAACCCTATAAGCCCCGCATAGTCGCAAACCGGAAAAACGCGAAATGCCCCTCGCCGACGCCAAAGAAATGCTGCAAGCCGCCCGGGCGGGCGGCTACGCCGTAGCGGCGTTCAACGTCAACGACCTCGAGTTCGTCCAGGCCGTCGTGGCCGCCGCGGAGGAGGAGCGCGCGCCCACCTTCGTCGCGGTAACCGAGTCCGCGCTGGCCTACGGCGGCGACGCGCTGGCCCGCCTCGCCCTGAATATTATCGACGGCGCCTCGGTTCCGCTGGTTCTACACTTGGACCACGGCAAGTCCCTCGAGGCGGCGCGCAAGGCCGTCGCGCTCGGCTTCAATTCCGTAATGCTCGACGGCTCGACGCTGCCCTACGACGACAACGTCACGCTGGTGGCCTCGGCCGTCGGCGAATTCGCTCCCCGCAGCGTCGCCGTCGAGGGCGAGCTGGGCCACGTCGCCAAGGGTCGCGACCGGGGAGCTTTCACGGAGCCGGACGAGGCCGCGGCCTTCGTGGAGGCCACCGGCGTCCACTCGCTGGCCGTCGCCGTCGGCACCAGCCACGGGGCGTACAAGTTCGAGGGGGAGCCGACCATAGACGTCGAGCGGCTGGAGGCTATCGCCGCGGCGACGCCGGTCCCGCTCGTGCTGCACGGGGCGTCCGCGGTATACGAAGACGTCGTGCGCGCGGTGGAAGGAGCGGGAGGGCATCTTCCGCGAGCGCGGGGCCTCTCGGACAAGCTCCTACGTCAGGCGGTGGCGCGCGGCGTCGCCAAGGTCAACGTCGACACCGACCTCCGGCTGGCCTTCGTCGCCGCGATACGAAAATACTTAAAAAAAGACGCCGCGGCCTTGGACCCCAAAAAGATACTCGGCGCGGCGCGCGACGCGGTGCGCGAGATGGCCCGGCGCAAGATAAGAGCGTGCCGGGGCCCGGGGCGATAGGCCGGCCGTCTATCAGTTCAGCGCTTCCCCGCTCGAAAAATAATACCGATACCAACCGCCCCGCCGGCGACGCCGCGGCGCGTCAAATATCCCCGTTTCGGCCAAAAAATCCTTGACTTTAGCCGCCGCCCTTCGTAACATCTCGTTCCCTTGTTCTCGCCGTTACCCGGCCTTCGGCCGTTCAAATAAAAACACAATACAAAGAATAAAAACGGGCGCGGTAGTAACTTAAAACCGCTTCGCAACGTCAAGGAGGTTCTTTTAATGTACGTCGACGAGATCTTTGAGAAAGTAAAAGCCCGCGACCCCGACCAACCGGAATTTCTCCAAGCGGTGGAGGAAGTTTTCACGTCGCTCAGCGAATTCATCGAGAAAAACCCCCAATACAAGAAAGCGAACATTCTCCAGCGCGTCGTCGAGCCGGACCGAATGTTTATATTCCGCGTACCCTGGGAGACCGACGACGGCGAAGTGATGGTTAACCGCGGCATGCGGGTGGAGTTCAACAACGCCATCGGGCCCTACAAAGGCGGCCTGCGATTCCACCCCTCCGTCAACCTCGGCATTATCAAGTTCCTCGGCTTCGAACAGGTCTTCAAGAACGCGCTCACCACGCTTCCCCTGGGCGGCGGCAAAGGCGGCTCCGACTTCGACCCCAAGGGCAAGAGCGACGCCGAAGTCATGCGGTTTTGCCAGAGCTTCATGAACGAACTCTACAAATACCTCGGCCCCAATACCGACGTCCCCGCGGGAGACATCGGCGTGGGCGGCCGCGAAATAGGTTTCATGTTCGGCCAGTACAAACGCCTTAAAAACGAGTTCACGGGCGTCTTCACCGGTAAGGGCATTAACTGGGGCGGGTCGCTCATCAGGCCGGAGGCCACGGGCTACGGCGCGGTGTACTTCGCCGACGAGATGTTGAGGACGCGCGGCGAATCCCTCGACGGGAAGGTGTGCCTCGTCTCCGGCTCGGGCAACGTCGCCCAGTTCACGGTCGAAAAACTCAGCCAGCTCGGCGCCAAGGCCGTGACGCTCTCCGACTCCTCGGGCTTCATACACGACCCCGACGGCATCGACGCGGAAAAGCTCGCGTTCGTTATGGAGCTGAAGAACGTCCGGCGGGGCCGCATCAAGGAGTACGCGGAAAAGTTCAAGGTCCAATACGCGGCCGCGGACCCGAAGCTGGACCACAACCCGCTTTGGGCCGTCGAGGCCGACTGCGCCTTCCCGAGCGCGACGCAGAACGAGATCAACGCGGTGGACGCCCAAAACCTGGTCAAAGGCGGCGTCTTCGTCATATCCGAGGGCGCCAATATGCCCACGACGCCGGAGGGCGTCGAAGTATTCCTTAAGGCCAAGGTCCTCTACGGCCCGGGCAAAGCGGCCAACGCCGGCGGCGTCTCCGTATCCGGCCTCGAGATGTCGCAGAACAGCCTCCGCCTGTCGTGGCCGCGGGAGGAAGTCGACGAACGCCTCCGCGGCATTATGGCCGCCATACACGAGCAGTGCATAATATACGGGTACGACGAGAAGGCCAAGTACTGCGACTACGTCAAAGGCGCCAACGTCGGCGGCTTCGTTAAAGTAGCCGACGCTATGTTGGACCAGGGCTTAGTCTAACCGGCAACGCACTTATATACACGAAGGGAGCCCTTGAATGAAAAAGATAGGATACATGGACGGGACGGACCCGCTTCTGCTCAGCAAGCTCGCCGCCGCCGGCGTGGAGACGGCGCCGCTGGGGAACGGCTACGATAACGCCGGCCGGTACATCGGCTACCTGAACCCGGCGGACGGCATCGACGCCGTCGTGGGTTACTTCCACAAGTTCATACCGTTGGACGATTCGAACGTCTGCGCCGCAGACCTACTGAAGCCGTGCCAGATCCACAACATACCGGTATACATAATCGTCGCCAAAGAAGACCAGGCCAACGCTCAAAAGATCATGGGCGACTGCGGCCCAACCATCAAGTTCGTCGACCCGGCCGACGTCGCCGCCGAATTGATGAAACACGTCAAGTAGCGAGGGATCGAGAATACGGAATAACGGGCGGCCGCGAGGCCGCCTTTTCAACGCCGCCGGCCCGTCGGCTTAAAACGTGGATTTTTCCCGCCGCCGGTGTTAATATCGCCAAAACGAAACCGCCTGGAGGAAATTATGACCACCATCGTCGACGTTTACGCGCGCGAAATTTTGGACAGCCGCGGCAACCCCACCGTCGAGGTAGACGTATACACCGAGTCCGGCGCCCGGGGCCGCGCCGCCGTCCCCTCCGGCGCCAGCACCGGCGAGTTCGAGGCCTGCGAGCTCCGCGACGACGACGCCTCCCGCTACGGCGGCAAGGGCGTCCGCCAGGCGGTGGCCAACGTCAACGGCCCCATCGCCGACGCACTGCTGGGGGCGGACGCCGCGGACCAGGCCGCGTTCGACCAGATATTGATCGAGCTCGACGGGACCGACAACAAGGCCAAGTTCGGCGCCAACGCCATCCTGGGCGCCTCCATGGCCGGCGCTCGAGCCGCGGCCGACTTCTTCGACCTGCCGCTCTACCGCTACCTGGGCGGCGTCGGGGCGCGGCTGCTGCCCACGCCGATGTTCAACATCCTGAACGGCGGCGCCCACGCCGACAACAACGTCGACATCCAGGAGTTCATGGTCGTCCCGTACGCCGCGCCCTCCTTCGGCGAGGCGCTGCGCGCCGGCGCCGAGATATACCACGCGCTGAAGAAAGTACTCAAGGAGCGGGGCCTGGCGGCGGGCGTCGGCGACGAGGGCGGCTTCGCCCCCAACCTGGCCTCTAACGAGGAAGCGCTCCAGCTCGTCGTCGAGGCGATCGCGGCCGCCGGGTATAGCCCGGGCGAAAACGTCGGCGTGGCCATCGACGCCGCGGCCTCCTCCTTCTTCGGCAAGGGTAAATACCACCTCGACGGCGCCAAGCTCGACGCGGCCGCGGTGGTGGAGCTCTACGGCCGGTGGCTCGAGGCGTACCCCGTAATATCCATCGAGGACGGCCTGGCCGAAGACGACTGGGACGGCTGGCGGCTGCTCAACGAGAAGCTCGGCGACCGCGTGCAGCTGGTGGGCGACGACCTCTTCGTGACGAACCTCGAGCGCCTGCAGCGCGGCATCCGCGAGGGCGCCGCCAATTCCATCCTGATTAAATTAAACCAGATCGGCACCGTGACGGAGACCGTAGCCGCCGTCGAGCTCGCGCGCCGCCACGGCATGAGCGCCGTCGTCTCCCACCGCTCGGGCGAGACGGAGGACACCTTCATCGCCGACTTCGTCGTAGCCGTCGGCACGGGCCAGATAAAGACCGGCGCGCCGGCCCGCTCGGAGCGCGTCGCGAAGTACAACGAGCTCCTCCGCATCGAGGAGGACCTGGCAACCTCCGCCCAATTCGCCGGCGCGTCCACCATCCGGTCCTTCAAGGCGTAATGTCCCGACCCAGCGAAACGGTACACGCCGCGAAGACGCGACGACGGCGCCTCATATTCGCCGTCGTCGGCGCTTTGGCTTTGGCCGTTTTGCTCGCGTACGTCTTCGTCTTCAGCCGCCACGGGTACATGCGCCGCCACGAGCTGGCGAGCGAGAACGAACGCCTCCAGCTCGAGCTCCAGGAACTCCGCGACGAAAACGTACGTCTCCGCGAGGAGCTAAGCCGCCTCGACGACCCGGAGGCGATCGAGAAACTGGCCCGCGAGAAACTGGGCCTGGTTAAAGAGGGCGAGAAGGTCTACCGCTTCGTCGAAAAAGATAAAAAACGCGAGAACGCCGAAGAGGAGGACGCGCCGCTCGAGCCGTGACGACCCCCCCTAAAAAAATCAAAGCCGTCGGTTTGCTCTCGGGCGGCCTCGACAGCACGCTCGCCGTAAAACTCCTCGTCGATCAAGGAATCGAAGTCATCGCCTACAACCTACGCACGCCGTTCTGCACGTGCGAGCGTAAAGGCGGCTGTGGCGCGTCGGCGGCCGCGGGCCGCATCGGCGTCGAGATCGTAACCGAATTTGCCGGCGACGAATACGTCGAGCTGGTGAAGAACCCGCGCCACGGCCGCGGCAGCGCCATGAACCCCTGCATCGATTGCAGAATTTTCATTCTAATACGGGCCAAAGAATTAATGCGAAACAGGGGAGCGGCTTTCTGCTTCACCGGCGAGGTCCTGGGCCAAAGGCCGATGTCACAGCACCGCCGCTCGCTCGCGCTCATCGAAAGGGAGGCCGGCCTGGAAGGCAAAATCCTCCGGCCGCTCTCCGCGCATCTCTTCAAACCCACCGAAGCGGAGAACGAAAACCTCGTGGACCGCTCGAGGCTCCTCGGCCTTCGCGGACGTTCCCGGAAGAAGCAAATCGCTCTCGCCGCGGAACTGGCCGTTACCGACTACCCGTGCCCGGCCGGCGGATGCCTGTTAACCGACAAAAATTTCGCCGCCCGGCTCGCGGACGCCTTCGCCCACGGCGAGGACCGTTTGCGCGATATAAACCTCCTGAAGCTCGGGCGCCAATTCCGTCTCCCCTCCGGCGCCAAAGCCGTAGTCGGCCGCGACGAGGGCGACAATGAGCGGCTCCTGGGATACCTCGACGAAGACGCCGCGGCCTTCGAGGTCGAGGGCGTGGGGAGCCCGGCGACGCTTTTACGGCCGGCGCGACGGGAGGACTGGCCGCGGGCGGCGGCGTTGACGTTGCGTTACTCCGACGCGCGCGACCGCGCCGAGGCGCCGACGCGGGTACGGACGGCGCGAGGCGAAGCGGAAACGATAACCGCCCGGGCCGGCGACGCCGCGGACGCCGAAAGCTGGCGCGTGGGCGGCGGCCCCGAGGGCAAGTAACCCTTGACATCCGGCCCCGCACGAATTAAAATGCGGCCGGTATTCATAATCTTAAACGATTTAAGGAGGTAGCATGAAGAAGAGTCTGGCAGTAGCGTGCTCCATCATTTTAGCGGCGGCGGTCGCGGGTGCCTTCGACATACCCGGCGCCGGCGGCGGCGGCAAGGTCGATACTAAAAAGTTCGACGAGCTCATTCTTTCCATGGACGAAGTATCGGCCACAGTCGACGAAGCGGAGAACAAAATCGACGGGTCCAACGCGACACTCGCCGCGATCGCCGAAGCGCACGGCATCGCCGACGTCATGGCCGACCCCGCGAAAATCACCGAGCTTAAAGACGCCGTCACCGGCGACGACAAGGCCAAGCTCCAAGCGCAGGTCGATATCATTAAAACGGTTCCCGGCGACCTAAGCACCGTCACAGAGGATGCCGCCGAGATAATGGTTAAAATCCCGGATGTGCTGGCCGACCTCGCAAGCCAAATTTCGGCGAATCCGTTATCCGCCAAAGACCTCATGGATAAACAGACCCAGTTGCAAGAGGGTCAAACGGCGCTTACGGAATTGATAGAGAACGTGCCGGCCTTGATGGATTCGGCCGTCAACCTGACTGCGACGCTTATGAGCCTTTTGTAATACCTTATCCAAGCCGTGACGTAAAAAGGGAGCGCTCGAAAGCGCTCCCTTTAGTTTGGGGTGTACAAACGAACCTTTTTCATGAAAATTTGGAACGTCGGTTGTTAGATTGTAGTAATCCGCGCCCGTTCCGTAGTCGACATCAGGGCTCAGTCCTTCAGAATACCTCCAAGATCTTTAAAATAAATTTCATTACCTTCTATAACTGTAGACGGTATGGCCTCTTCTATTTGGCGCCATTCTCGTTTGTGGATTTCTGATCTTGTATCTGGACCTACGGGTTTCAGGGTCGACGATTTAACGATTTGGAACGTATTGGAGAATATAGTGTAGCGCTCGCCGTCTACATCATACTCGAAGGCGGCCCTTCCGAGTAATATCTGTGATTTATAGCCGAAGACCTTGACGAATTTAACTTCACTAGCCGGGATTCGTTTCTTGATATTTTCTTCGGTTTGATGTCTTTCATCAATGTCGATAGGCATACCCGGCTTACTTCCCCAGTTTACGGGTCGGGTCGTATCCGCAGGGATAACCATTGTATAAATTATCCCACTGTCAATATCTACTAAATCGCGTTGCGTTTTGGCTAACGCTTCTAATTCAACGCGTGTTGGTAGCTGGGGCAATCCTACTGTTATGTAGAAAACATACCATTTCAATCCCCTATCGTAGGAATAAATTACGCTCGGTTCGGAAATTAAGAAACGGTCGTACGTTTCGCTCAGGCTTCCGCCCCAAGTTCTGGTGAATTCGTGAACAGCTGCTTTCTTGGCTAAGGTCTCGGAAACGTCGTTTTCGTCCCCGAACGCAGGTAGCGTTTGTGCTAAAGCTGCAACGGCGATAACTAGGTATATACGTTTTGCCTGTCTCATACTTCCCTCCGTTATTGTGATCGCCACGGTTCGTTGTTTGAAAACCTTTAAAAAGTAGTCTACCAAAACCATAGTATCTTCGTTGGGATACTATTTCAAAACGGAATTTATCCTATATATTTCTGACGCGGTTTTAGAATGAGTATACCAATATTCATCTCTTCTATCTATTGCGCAAAAGCCCCCGTATTGATAATATGGTGCCAACGCCACGTTGCGAACCATAGCGAAGGCCCCGTTGCGCATATTCCTACGATACGTCGTCGTACTGGCCGCGGCCGTCTACGTGCACCACGCCGTGGCGCCGCGTCTCCTACCGGACGCCGCGGTCCCGGACATCACGTTGGCGACCGTGGTGTACGTCGCGCTCGCCGTGGGCGGCGTCCCGGCGGTAGTCTGCGGCTTCATCCTGGGATTGGCGTCCGACCTGTTGGGATGGGGACCCGTCGGCCTGGGCGCGTTGGTGGGCACGGTCTCGGCGGCGGTCTTTTCCCACTTCCGCGGCCGAATTTACGAGGGAAGCCTGCTCGTCCCGGCGATATTCGCCGCGGCCGCCGTCATAGTAAAACAAACCCTTGCTTTTATACTAGTCGCGGCCGCCGCCGGGCCGGCCTCGTTCGGTTGGCTCGTCGTCGGCAAGGTCGCGTTGGCGGCCGCCGTTACGGCCGCCTTCTCCTTCCCGCTGCTATTCGTTTATTGGCGCTTCCTGCCGCCGCGCCGCACGTAGGGCGCGCTACAGGCCGAACTCGCTAACTATCAACATGCGCGGCTCGGTGTACTCTTCGATGGCGTAGCGCGGCCCCTCGCGGCCTATGCCCGACTCCTTGGTGCCGCCGTACGGCATGTGGTCCACGCGGAACGTCGGCACGTCGCCCGCGACCACCGCGCCCACTTGTATATTCTCGTAAGCGTAGCGAACGCGACCCAGGTCCCGCGTGAAAACGCCCGCCTGAAGGCCGTAGCGAGAGTCGTCCACAGCGGCTACGGCGGCGGCGAAATCGTCGTACCGCTCGAGCAACACCACCGGCGCGAAAGCCTCCCGGCAGCTCAGCGGCAACTCCGCCGGACATCCCTCCACTACCGCGGGCTCGAGGCGAGTTCCGTCCCGTTTGCCGCCGCAAAGCACGCGCGCCCCGGCGGCTTTCGCCTCCTCGAGCCAGCCCTCGACGCGCGCCGCGGCGTCCTCGTCTATCAAGCTGCCGAGGTCGGCGTCCTCGTCCAGGGGATGGCCGACGCGCAGCGCTCGCACCGCATCCACTAAAGCCGCGGCGAAGTCGTCGTAGACCGGTTGATGGACGTAAACGCGCTGGACCGAGACGCACGACTGGCCCGCGAGGCCGAAGCCGCCGGCCACTACCCGCCTTACGGCGTACGCCGGGTCGGCGTCGGAATGTACTATGGCCGCGGCGTTGCCGCCCAACTCGAGGCACACCTGCTTGCGCCCCGCCTTCCCCTTCAAATCCCAACCGACTTCCTGGGAACCGGTAAAGGTCAACACCGCGAACCGCTCGTCGGCGACGAGACCCTCCGCCCTTGAGCCGGGCATGGGGAGGACCGAGATTTGCCGCGCCGGCGCGCCGGCCTCGAGCGCCAGCGCCGCCAGCCCGAGCGCCGACAAGGGCGTCGCGGACGCGGGTTTAATAACTATGGGCGCGCCGCAGGCTATGGCCGGCGCCAGCTTGTGGGCCACCAAATTCAACGGGAAATTGAACGGCGTTATGGCGAGCACCGGGCCCCGCACGAAACGCCGGACGATGCCGAAGCGGCCCCGCCCCGCCGGGTGCAGGTCCAGCGGCACCACCTCGCCATCCAGCCGGCTCACCTCCGCCGCCGCGACCTCGCACGTAAACGCGCACCGGTCCACCTCGCTCCGGGCTTCCTTTATGTTCTTGCCGGCCTCGAGCGCTAGCGTCCTCGCCAAATCCTCCGCGTTCTCTTTCAAAAGCCGCGACAGTTTGTGTAAAACGTCGACGCGCTCGTACGGCGGGACGCCTTCCCCGGCGCGGAAGAATTCGTCCGCGGTCGCTACCGCCTCCTCGACGTCGGCCGCGGCGGCGTTCCACGTCAACCCGACGACGTCGCCGTCATACGGACACTGGACCGCCAGCTCCTCCTCCGAGCGGCGCCAGGTACCCGCGATCAGATATTCCTTACCAGCCATCGTACACCTCGCGTATTTTTAAGGCAAACCGGTCCTTCGCCTTAGTACCCAATCCACAACTAAAAACGCTAACGCCACGGAGAAAGCTAGCCACGCCGGCCACATATCTCGGCGCGTCGTCGCCTCCACGCGCGGCGCCGCCTTCACCCGGGCCGCCACCGCCCGGGCCAGGCCATCCACGTCCCCGAGGTCGAAATATTCCCCGCCGGTGGCCGCCGCCAAAGCCTTCAGCGGCTCGAGCCGCGGGATAAAAGCCCGGTACTCCGACGCCGCCGGCCTAACCAGGACCGCCGTCTTGGCAACCTCCGTCGCGCCCGCCGCGGGCGACCTGGCTGTCAACTCGTACCGTCCCTCGGCGGCGACCTCGAACTCGCCCGCCCAAAACTCGTCGCCGACCCGAGCCAGCGCAATCCGTTTAACGGCGCCCGCCGGGTCGGCGTACACCACCGTCGGTTCGGCGGCCGCGCGAGAGCTCACCTCCACCGCGTCGCCCGGCGCGGCGACGTGGCGGCTAACAGCCAAAGGTCCCCCT
>JAZGGY010000297.1:0-3573 GCA_036480675.1 bacterium
GGCGAGCCCTTGTAATATGGAAACCATTTCGTCGTATTCGGTATACTCGGAGGGTGGCGCGTCGGCGGTATCGATTTCGTCCAGAACGTCGTAGGAGATACCTTTAAGGCCAAGGACGGCGAGGTCTTCGGCCGACGCGTATAGGTCGAAGTGGTCGCCGGGTACGGCGCCGTCGACGTCGAAGTCGTACTCCGCCAGATCGTTCATGAGGCGGCCCGGGTCCGCGTAGGCGCGCGTCAAATAAAGCGTGTCCGCGTACGCGCCGGCGGCCAGGGCGGTTCCTAAGATTGTGATAACAATTATAGCTCTCATCTGAGCTCCTCGTTCGGGTTTATAGGGCGGGCCGTTATACGTTAATTAATAATACCAACGTGTTCGCCACGTTCGCTTTATCTATCGCGTTAACCCACGTTTATTAAAAAATAAACCTCATTGTCAACAATTAACATTTTAGGCGCCCGGAAACCCTAATCCTTTATTTTTCAACAAGATATGTGTGTTGGGCAAGTTTTTTTCCACATACTATCAACATCGTCGTTATTTGGCGGAAGCGCCTTATTTCTTTGGGGTTGCGCTAATTATTTGTTAATGATGAAACCTTGTCAGGACGTAATATGGTATCCCTGGCGCACCTTTCGTCGTCGCGGTTCGGGTGGTCCAAATTGAAGTGAAGGCCGCGGCTTTCGGGGCGGGTTTGCGCGGAATGTACGATTAATTGGGCCACCGTTACTATGTTATGGAGCTCGACCAGGTCGTGGTTCAGGTTAGCGGTGGCGATTAGCTTGTCCACGTTGAGGCGGATGGCCGCCAGCCGTTCCGCCGCCATCTCGAGACGGCGGTCACTCCGCACGATACCGACGAAGTCGCGCATGGTCCGTCGCACCAGGTACCAGTCGTGAGATACCGCTACCGGCTCGTGGTCGTTGACGCGCTCGCCGTTCCGCGCCACGGCCGCTTCCGTCTCCGTAGCGAGGCCTATTTCTTCCGCCGCGGCGTCGGCGGCCCGTTTGGCGAAGACGACCGCCTCGAGGAGCGAGTTCGAGGCCAGGCGGTTGGCGCCGTGAAGGCCGGTGCAGGCGACTTCTCCCACGGCGTAGAGCCCCGGCAATTCCGTCCGGCCCGAGAGGTCGGTCGCGACGCCGCCGCAGCAATAATGGGCCGAAGGGGCTACCGGCGCGGGTTCCACCGCCAGGTCGATGCCGTATTCGAGGCATTTGGTATAAATATGCGGAAATCTCTTCTCCAATTTCTCCTTGCCCATATCCGTGACGTCGAGAAAGACGTGGTCCGTCCCGGCCTTCTTCGTCTCCTGGTCGATAGCGCGGGCGACGACGTCGCGCGGTCCCAGGTCCGCATCTTGATGATAATTTTCCATGAACCGTTCGCCGTCTTTATTGAGTAAAACGCCTCCCTCGCCGCGAAGCGATTCCGAGAGAAGGAATGACCGTTCGGGAAGCGTTTTGGCGCCCGGGCGAAAGAGGCAGGTGGGGTGGAACTGAAAGAACTCCATATTGGCTACGGCGACGCCGGCGCGCCAGGCCGCGGCGATGCCGTCGCCGGTGCTCACGTCCGGGTTGGAGGTGATGAGGTAGACTTTACCCGCGCCGCCGGTCGCGAGGACCGTCGCCCGCGCGGCGAACGACATTACGTCGCCGTCGGCGCTCAGGACGTACGCTCCCCGGCACCGGCGGCCTTCGCCGTCCTCCCCCACGAATAAGTCGAGGGCGAGGTGGTTTTCGAAAATGTCGACGTTGGCCCTTCGACTCAGCGTGTCTATCAGCGCACCTTCTATCGCTTTACCGGTCAAGTCCGCGGCGTGTAGGATGCGCCGGCGCGAGTGGCCGCCCTCCATCCCCAGGTCGTAGCCGCCGTCCTGTTCTTTGGTGAACTCGACGCCCAGTTGGGCGAGCTCCGCCACGCGACGGGGCCCTTCCCGTACCACCGTTTCGACCACGTCTTCGTGGCACAGGCCGGCGCCGGCCCGGATCGTGTCCTGGGCGTGGAGATTTACGTCGTCGTCGGGGGACGTGACGGCCGCGATGCCGCCCTGGGCGAGCGCGGTGGAGCTGTCCGTAAGGCCGCGTTTAGTGACCAGGCCGACGCGGCCGCGGTCGCCGAATTCCAGCGCCGTATATAGGCCGGCCAGGCCGGACCCGAGAACCAAGAGGTCGAACTCCATAATCGGGTAATTATAACATTCGTTATCATAAAACGCAAAAACAATCAAAAAGGGCGGCCGCGAGGCCGCCCGAATCGTAAGGGCCCGGTGTCATTCGGCTGTGCGAGCCGACCTCTCGGCTTAGAAACCTAATCGCGCCGTGCCCCCGAAAACGAATAAGTCGGGAACGGACACATTTGCTTTAACCTCGTACCACTCGTTTTCCCAATCCATTTCGATATCGCCCAGTATTATCAAATAATCGGCCTTCACGCCCAGCGCGAAGCTAGGCGTCACGCGGAATTCGCAGCCGAAAGGGATGCCGAAAAGGGGCTTAACGGTGGTGCCGACGGAAAAGATATCCTCGTGCACGACGACCGTTTTATATTTCCATATTACGATGCCGACGCCGCCGCCGAAGCCGCAGAACGGCTTGATCATTTTACCCGGGCCGACGCTTACGCCGAATACGGCGGTTTCCCTTATAGGTAAAACGCTAGTTCTGGAACTGAATTTTCTAAAATGCAAGTCGAAATCCTTTTTTTTCACACTGAACCCGGCGTCGGTCGAGAGTTCGAGCGAGTAAAGGACCATACCGGGCTTGCTCCATACCGATAGGACGAAGCCGCCTCCTACGGCCCACGAAGTCCCCGTATCGCCGCTAAAGCGTCCCGCCTCGGTTTCTAACATGGTAACGCCGTAAGAGGCCAGGCCCCCGGTGAAATATACGCCTTTTTTGGGGGGCGGCGCTAAAGCCGGCTTTTTTACTTGTAACGCGTAACCGCACGCGGTGCAGAACTTCGAGTCCTCGGGCGAAGCGGCGCCGCATTGGCGGCAGTATATTTTTTCGCCCGGCGTTTCTTCTATCAACGGCGCGCCGCACATCGTGCAATAATTTAGGCCCGCTTTATTTTCGTAGCCGCATACGGGGCACGTTTGGGTCTCCTCGGCGGCTGCTACGGTGAGCGTTCCCGGTTCCATCGCCGCCGCTCCGGGCGCGAAGCCAACGACGTAGGTTAAGGGGACGGCTGATAATAATAATAGGGCCCATTTATTCATGTGCCTATTCCTTGTTTCTTTATTCTTTCCGAAACGCTCTCGGGTTAGGCCGCGGCTCGCGGCTCCCTACCCCCGGGCCGGCTGTCGTTTCTTTATACCATCGCCCGTATAAAACCCCTTTAGAAGCTAAATAGCGGGACCTCTATTTTAACGGCGAATCTTTCCCGTTCCAATGATCTCCGGGCGCTTGCCAGACGTATTTGAGTATCGTCATCCTGGCCCGGACGCGACGCGTAGACCGGCTCGGTCTTGACCGCGAGGCCGACGATAAACACAATTAAGCCCGCCAGCCACATAACGCCGCCCGCGATATAAATCGGTTTCGAATTTTCGCCGATACCCAAGGCCGTGATGCC
>JAZGGY010000298.1:0-7537 GCA_036480675.1 bacterium
TAGTTTCCTGGGCAAGTGGGGCAGCTCCGGGGCCGGCAAGGGCCAATTCCGCTGCCCGTGGGGAATGGATTTTTCGCGGGATGGCGCCTATTTATACGTATCCGACTGCAACAACGCCCGGGTGCAATACTTTACGCCGACGGGTAGTTTCGTCGGCGCCTTCGGGACCCCCGGCAACGGCGAGGGCCAATTTATATGGCCCCAGGACGTAGCCTTTTCGCCGTCCGGGGACCGGCTTTACGTTGCAGACAGCCGCAACCACCGGATACAATACTTCCGCTGGTCGGCGCCCGCCGTCTCCCCCGCCTCGCTGGGCCGGGTGAAGGCGATATTCCGGTAAGCCCAAGGGTAAGGAAAAAGTAAGGGCCGGCCTTCGGGCCGGCCTTTTTCGCGGAATAATCTCTGCTTGACTAATTTGGCGGGATATTTAATAATAGTTTGCAAGGGAGCAAGTAGACGTAACCGGGTGCATTGATTGATAGGGGTGTGGCATGCCCGGGTCAGGGGAGATAAATTTAAGACGGTACGGCGCCACGCGCGCCGCGCGTTGCGAGATACTACCCAGGTTCGGCTGCATGCCGGCCTGGGGTTTTTTATTTAACCCTAGCTAACCCGGCACTCGGACTTAACGCCGATTACGAACAACGGACCGCATAATAAAGGAGGGGTTAGACCCGGCGTTCAGGGACATGATGGGGTTACAGATTGGGCGCCGAGACTTTTTGTACGGGATTTACGGAGGTATCGTGAGAGGCGAAAATAAAGCGAGGGAATTCTTAGGCCGGATATACAAAAGCAACACGGCGAAGGAAATATACCCCATAAGGTGCCAAATAGCCCGAGCGCGAGACCACGGCGATTTGACGGGCCGCCAGGAGCGCGAACTATTAGCAGCGGTCGAAAGCCGGCTCGCCGAACTAGGTATCCAAGATTAGCATCCGCCGTCTCCCCCGTCTCGCTGGGCCGGGTGAAGGCGTTGTTTAGGTAGGGGCGTTAAAATGAAAACGGTAATAATATACATAGTAGCTTCAATAGCGGCCGCCGGTAACGCCGGGGGCTCGCACGGGTACGTGTTCGAGGGTAAATGGGGTAAACACGGCGAACGGCCCGGCGAGTTCGGCCATTTGGCCCACCTTGCCTTGGCCGCCGACGGGACCGTTTACGTAGTCGATTCCGGAAAATCGCGCATACAGTACTTCACGCCAAAGGGCTCCTTAAAAGGTTTATGGGGTTCGTTCGGCCGCGAAGAAGGGCGACTTTATTGGCCGAGGGGAATAGCCATCGCCCCCCACGGCCGGGTTTACGTCGCCGACACTTACAACCACCGCATCCAACGTTTTACGCCCACAGGTTCCTTTTTAATTAAGTGGGGTTCGAAGGGATACGAGTACGGCCAGTTCAAACACCCGAGCGGCGTAGCCGTCGCCCCTAACGGCAACGTATACGTCGCCGATAGTGCCAACCGGCGGATCCAATATTTCACGCCCGGCGGTTCGTTCCTGGGCTGCTGGGGGTTCGGATTCAGCGGTTATCCCAACGACGTCGCCGTCGCCGCAAACAGCGACGTTTACGTTGTCGATGGTGGCGGCGTCAAGTATTTCACGTCGACGGGGTCCTTTTTAGGCGAGTGGGGTTCGGAAGGTTCCGGCCCGGGAGAGTTCGTAGGCGCCAGAGGCCTCGCTATAGGCCCGGGCGGCCGCATATTCGTAACGGATGCTTGGAATTGCCGCGTGCAGTACTTCACGCCGAAAGGACGGTACCGGGGCGAGTGGGGTAAGCGGGGGTACGGCAACGGGCAGTTCCTGGACCCGTACGGCGTCGCCGTATCGAGATACGGTACCCGCGTATACGTAACTGATAAAAGCGCTTTCCGGGTTCAGTACTTCCGCCGTTCGCCGCCCGCCGTCTCCCCCACGTCGCTGGGCCGGGTGAAGGCGATATTCCGGTAAGCCCAAGGGTAAGGAAAAAGTAAGGGCCGGCCTTCGCGTCGGCCCTTTTCGGCGGAATAATTTCTGCTTGACTAATTTGGCGGGATATTTAATAATAGCTCGCAAGGGAGAAGGTATACGTAACCGGGTGCATTGATTGATAGGGGTAAGGCATGCCCGGGTCGGGAGAGAAAATTTTAGTATGGTGCGGCGTCTCGCGCGCCGCCCTTTGCGAGATACTACCCAGGTTCGGCTAAAGGCCGGCCTGGCGTTTTTTTACACTTAACCCAAAGGGGCTCTTCGGAGAACGCTCATTACAACGCAGGAGGTCGAACGATGAAAAAGGTTTTAGTTATCGCAGCGGTTACGGCGCTCGCGGCCGCGACTTTCGCCGATTATTACTGGTCCTATAAAGGCTCTTGGGGTGAGTTCGGGATGGGCGACGGCGATTTCATTTATCCGTCAGGTATAGCCGTTGCGCCCGAGGCCGAGGGCGACGTCTACGTAGCCGATACCAACAACCACCGCATCCAATACTTCAAAGGAACGGGTTATTCGATCGGCTCCTTCAAAGGGGCGTGGGGGAACCGCGGGAGCGGCGACGGCGATTTCTATTACCCGGTGGGAGTAGACGTCGCGCGGAATACCAAATACGTATACGTGGCCGACAGGTCCAACCACCGCATCCAATACTTCACTACAACCGGTCAATTCCTCGGGAAATGGGGTAAATGGGGGGACCTCCTCGGCGAATTCAAAAACCCCTGGGACGTCGACGTCGCGCCGAACGGCAACGTCTACGTGGCCGACGCTACTAACAACCGCATACAGTACTTCTCGCCCGAGGGCAAGTTCCGCGGCAAGTGGGGCTCGCGCGGCTCCGGCAACGGCCAATTCATTGAGCCCCGGGGCCTGGCCATAACGCCCGACGGCCGCGTCTACGTGGCCGATATGGGCAACAATCGCATTCAATACTTCACTTGGACCGGGCACTTCCTCGGCAAATGGGGCTCTCGGGGTTCCGGCGAAGGCGCATTCGAATACCCAAGAGGAGTCGCCGTTTGGCCGTTCGGAAAGACCGTCTTCGTCGCCGATTCCGGGAACGACCGCGTCCAGCACTTCGGCCCGAACGGCTCCTTCCTCGGTTCGTTTACCGGGGCCGACTTGAGTAACCCGCTGGACATAGCGATGCCGCGAAACGGCGAGGGCCAGTACTTAGTCAACGCCTTCGTTACCGATACTTATAATAATCGCATTCGATACTACGGCAAGTGCGAACCCACCGTCTCCCCCGCCTCGCTGGGCCGGGTGAAGGCGCTGTTCAGGTAGGAGCGACCGGCTGGTCGCCCCAAAGGAGGTATGAGAAATGCGTACGAGCGCAGCGGTACTTATTTTGGCGTCGGCCCTCTTGCCGGCGGCGACGACGACGTGCGGCGGCGTCACTGAACCTCCGCCCCCGCCCGTAAATCTCTGCAGGCACTTGCCCACCGTCGAGGGCAACGAATGGGAATACAAAGTTACCGCGGACAGCATGTACGGCGCTCTCGAGGAGTACAAGTTGACCTTCGAGATAACGGCGCGCACGGATATATACGACGAGTTCCCGTTCGCGTACGTCATAACGATTACGAAGAACGGCAGGCAGGCGGGAGAAGTCGTCGTCGCCCCCTCGGGCACAGCGTGCTTCGTAAAGCGCGTGGGGCGGGCGTGCCTCATAGAGGACGGCATGCGGATGGGCGAATGGTCGCAGACGGGCCTGATAGTCGACTTTCCCCTCGAGTATCGCCGCGACGTCAAAATCAAGGTTCCCGCGGAACCACCCGAAGGCGGCAAGTTCACGTGCAAGGAACTCTTCCTCGACAACGGGAACGAGATGAAGCCGGAGAATTGGCGCGAGCTCTACGCCGTCGGCGTGGGTATGGTGTATTACGAGAACGACTTCAAGGAATATCGCGGCGACCCGTACGAACTCGTCGACTGGCGGATGGTGACGTACGAGCTCACGAGTTACTACGTCCAGGAGGACAAGTGGAAGGAGCAGTACTAGGCGGGGGCGCTCGGGGTCGGAAACTCGCCCGGGCCGCGTGAAGGCGTTGTTCCGGTAGCGGCGAGCGGGAGTCCGCCCCCTACCGGTGCGCGTACGGGCCAGCCTTCGCGTCGGCCCTTTTAGGTGGAAATACTCCCGTTTCTCTATTATGATTATTCTCAGAGGGTAGTAAGTAACTCAAGGAGGTAAAGGGAAATGAAGAAGCTCGCGATAACGACGGCCGCGGCGCTGACGGCGCTGGCGGCCTTTTATGCCCGGGGCGGCTGGGTATAAGGAGGCCCGTGGGGCCGGTTGGGGTCCGGCGACGGCGAAGGGTCCCGTAAAATATTCGAGGACACGTATTCGACGAAGGAAGGGCAAGATGAAGCGTAGATACGAAAAACCGTATTTAGCGAGCGAACGCGTATTCTCGCTGGCGTCGCAGGCTTGTGACGTCAGCCAACCCAGCCCCGGGATATGCTCCTCCAACATAACGTACGAAGCTTGCTTTTTCCCGTGGAAGGTGCGAAACATAACTTGCGGCGTTATCCCGCCCCTTCCCGTAGAGAAGTCCTGATCTCCGCGGCCGAGCCACCGCGCAGAATCGGAAAACGAAGTCGCCGAAGAGTTAGGGGTACCGGCAAGCACAGTCCGCAATTGGACCGCCAACGGATACCTGCCAGTCGCAAAGAAGATGGGCCGCAAGTGGCTTATACGGGGTCATACGTCAAGGCGTATAAAAGAACACGGTTTAGAAATCCCGCAGGGACGCGGCCGGCCGAGGGGTAAAACGTAGTAATTGGATTATATGGGTTGCGGGTCGGGCAGGCCGGTTCAGAAACGCGTCCCGGCCGGCCGCCCGGGAGGGGGGTCCCCGACGGGGAAGCCTTTTCCTCCTATTTTTTATGCCGCCCCGCCGGGTAGTACCCCTCGGGCGTCGCCTTATCTGAACAACGCCTTGATGCGACCGACCGAGTCCGGCGTCACGGAAGTGTATCGATCGTAGAAATACTGTACGCGGTCGTTGTCGGAATCGGCGACGTACACGTACGCGCCGTCGGAGGTAACGCCCAGGCCGCGGGGGTTCCGGAACCGGCCTTGGCCGCTTCCGTTCGTCCCCCATTTCCCGAGGAAACTACCCGCCGCCTTGAAATACTGAAGGCGGTGGTTGTCCGTATCGGCGACGAACACATAACCGGAGCCGCGGGCCACGTCGACGCCGTAAGGTCGATAGAACTGGCCCTCGCCCTGGCCGCCGGAACCCCACCGCCCCAGGAACGAGCCGGCCGCCGTGAAGTATTGGATCCCGTTGTTGTTGCAGTCGGCGACGTAGACGCGATTTCCTAAGGCGACGGCGACATCTCGCGGATAGATAAACTGGCCGTTGCCCGACCCCTGAGTGCCCCATATCCCGCGGAAACTCCCGGCGCGCGTGAAATACTGGACGCGGTGGTTGTTGGAATCCGCGACGTAAATGTTGTTATTCGGCGCGACGGCGACGCCGTACGGGTACCGGAATTCCCCGGTGGCGCTCCCGACCGAGCCCCAGCTTCCGCGGAAGCTCCCCGCCGCGGTGAAGTACTGGATCCGGTGGTTGTACGTGTCGGCGACGTAAACGTTTCCGTTAGCGGCGACGGCGACGCCGTACGGCCGGTAGAAGTACCCCGCCGCCGTCCCGAACGTTCCCCAGGCACCCCGGTAAACGCCCGTCGAGTTGAAGTACTGGATGCGGTGATTGAACGTGTCCGCGACGTAGAGGTATCCGTTGACCGGGGAGACCGCGGCGTCGCCGGGCGTATTAAACTGACCGTCGCCCGTACCGAACGAACCCCATTGACCCACGTATGAATAAGCGGCTTCGGCCGCACCGACCGCGGCTATTCCCACCGAGACCGCTACCCACCAATTAATCCATTTCATTTCAGCCTCCTCGGACCGAGTTAAGTCAGCGCCGCTCGCCGGCTCGTTCCAGGGGCGGCGCGCCCCTTGGTTCCGGCGAAAGAGTAATACGTCGCCGTGACAACTTTCGTCAGTTACGGTCGCGGAGCGAGGGAGATTTGGGGAGGGAAAATTTGACTTCGGCCCCTTTTTCGGTTATAATGTATTATGACAAAGAGGTAAAAGTAAGTGTTAAATAATTGGACAATTTTACCATTGGGGATCGCGGTCGGCGCGCACGCGGATAAGGACGACCGGCGGCATCGGCATAGCGCCTTCGGCCGGCCCGTCAACGCGTTCGGGCAATATCATATCGAGGGGGAAGAAGGGCGCGCGCGGGGCCCGGTCTTCGGCCCACGCCTGGTGTGCACGCCGATCCGCGAGGACCGGGCGGCGTTCGCCCCCAAGAAATTAACGCCCAGGTTGGGCCTTCGGGCCCGCCCGGGTTTTTTCATAGCTCAACCGACAATCTCAACGCGAAAGGAGAGGTAAATGAGGATCGCAACGATCTGCGTAGTTACGGCGGCCTTGGCGGCCGGCGCGGCGTCCGGCGGCTTCGTCTACAAGGGCCAATGGGGTACGCGGGGCGGCGGGAACGGACAATTTATATACGTTCACGACGTCGCCCTGGCGCGGAACGGCAACATCTACGCCGCGGATACCCACAACCACCGCGTCCAATACTTCACGCGTACCGGCGGCTTCCTCGGGAAATGGGGCGGCCCCGACGAGTTCAATTGGCCGTGCCGTTTGGCCGTAGCGCGTAAAGGGACCGTTTACGTAAGCGATACGTATAACAACTGCGTCAAATACTTCACCTCGAGCGGTTCCTTCCTCGGGAAGTGGGGCTCGCTCGGCTCGGGCGACGGCCAGTTCCGCTTAACTAACGGGATTGCCGTCAGGGCCAAAGGCACCGTATACGTTGCCGACCACAATAACCACCGCATCCAATACTTCACCTCCAGCGGCTCGTTCCTCGGTAAGTGGGGTTCGTTCGGCTCGGCCAACGGCCAATTTAATCAGCCCGGCGACGTTACCATTGCGCCCGGCGGCAACGTCTACGTTGCCGACCAGCGGAACGACCGCGTACAATATTTCACGTCGACGGGGATCTTCCTCGGCAAATGGGGTTCAACCGGGACCGGCCCAGGCGAATTTCGAGTGCCGTCGGGTATTATCATCGACTCCAAAGGGCGCGTCTTCGTTTGCGACGTATCTAGCCGCGTTCAGTACTTTACGCTTACGGGGAGCTTCCTCGGCGAGTGGGGCTCGCTCGGCAGGGGTAATGGGCAATTTAGGTGGCCTGTCGGCTTGGCCGCGACGCCCGCCGGTGCCCGGGTGTATGTTGTAGACCAAACTAACCACCGCATCCAATACTTCCGCTACGAGCGCCCCCTTACGAACGAGAAGACCGCGGACCGACCCGGCAACAGCCTACTTCCATCTACGGACAACACCCGCGTCTCCCCCACCTCGCTGGGCCGCGTGAAGGCGCTGTTCCGGTAGGGGCGGCCGCGAGTGCGCCCCTTCCGGTAAGCGTAAGGGCCGGCCTTCGCGTCGGCCCGGTCGTCGCGCCGCGTGAACGCGGCGTTGTAGGCCGCGGGCCGCTGAGGGACCTCGGCGTGAACGCCGAGGCCTCGGTGCA
>JAZGGY010000299.1:0-13339 GCA_036480675.1 bacterium
CACGCCCTCGTCCGACGCTATCCACGCGACGCCGGCCTGGTCGAAGTACGACAGCACTTCCTCCGCCACCGCCCCCTCGGCGGGCCACATGCCGGCGGGTTTAAAGCCGAACTTCGCCTCGAAGAACGCAACGGCGCGCGTAACTTGCTCGCGCGCGTCCGCGGGCCGCGAGAACCGCGGCGGCAGCGTCGCGCCCGGGCGGTCGACGACCGCCAGGTCGGAGTCGTGAACGAGGGGTAAGATGGGATGATAGAAAGGCGTCGTCGAAATTTCGACGCGGCCTTCGCGCCGGAGCCTGCGATACAGCGGCACGACGGCCGCCATTACCTCGAGCTGAGCCTCGATTATGGCCTCGACGTCCCCCCGCGTATACCCGCAACCCTTCTCGTATTGAGGCCTAAGGTCGACGACGGCGCCGCCCTCGAGCGCCACGGCGCCCTCCCGGAATATCTCGCCGGTCCAGGCGAGGTTGAACAGCGCTACGGCGTCGAGCAGTTCGCCGGCGCCGAACGACTCGCGGCGGAGGTATTTCCGGTAGAGTTTAAAGTAGCGCGGATGGTCTTTTACGGCGCGGGCGAAGTCGACGTCGAAGGCGCCGGATATCAGCGCGTCGGCCTGGGCCGGCGTAAGGCGGGACGGGTCGCGTAGGGAGAGCTCCATCAAACGGTCGCGGCGCCCCCGGCGCAGGTACGCGTCGAACTGCGCCAGAAGAACGGGCGTGAAGTTGAACGTCACGCGCACGCCGTCGCAGCCGGCGACGAGGTAACCCATCTGATAGTAGTCCCGCGCGGCGTGCAGCCGCACCCACGGCAGGGCAGGCCGGCGCCCGGGCCGCCGGGGATCGGCGTACGGCGGCTGGTGGAAATGCCACAACAGCGCTACATACGGTTTGCCCATCGAGAAGGAGGCCGTCGCGAGGAGGCGGCGGCCTTACTTATCACTTGACGTCGCCCCGCCGTTCGCGTAAAATGTACGAAAAGACCCCAGACCTCGCAGGAGGAAGACTTTTGAAGATAATGGTAACGACCGCGGGAAGCGTCCCCGCCAAGAAGAAGGCCGACTATCTGGTAACGGTCGCGTCCCGCGTCAACGCCCAACTTATCGTACTGCACGTCGTCGACAGCCAAGACGAATACGAGGACGGCCAACAGGCTCTCGCCATCTTCCAACGCCAGGCGGCGACGCCCAAGATCCGCCCCATTCTCCGCATCGGCCGCCTGACGGACACGATAGCAAAGACCGCGCAGGAAGAGGAAGTGGACTTGATCATTTTGGGCCTCGACGAGCGGGGCGACATCTCGAGCGCCATCTCGCGCGAGATCCTGGCCAAGACCGACATCCCCGTTCTGTTAGTTCCCAACCTGGATTGACGCGCCGTAGAACCGGCATTTATAAAAGCAGGCGCGAAGCCTGCTTTATTATTTTCCGGTAAGGCGCAACTTAGTCGTACGTTTTGATGTATGCCTTTTCCTTTAGTTCCTGGACGTACTTCTTTTTCTCCACCGCCAGTTTCTGGCCTCTGAGGGTCCTCTTGACGGCGTCGCGCGCATCCTCGTACGAAACCTCGCGGCCCTCGCGTCGCTCCTCGAGCATTAGGATGAAAAAACCCTCGGGTCGCTCGATGACCGCCGTAACGCCGCCGGGCGAAAGCTCTTCCAACGCCGCGGTGACCTCCGGCATTTCCACCTCGATTTCCGACATAGCGACCTCGCCCACGAGGCCCCCCCGGGCCGCGGTTTCCTCGTTTTCGCTGTATGCGGCGGCCACGTCGGCGAAAGGTTCACCCCGGGCCAACGCCGCCGCGGCCTCCTCCGCCTTCTCCCGGGCGGCCCTCACGTCGGCGTCCGTGACCCGCACTTCAAGGTGGACGTATTGGACTTTCCGGCGCTCGTTCTCTATGCTCACGAGGCGAACAAGCCAGTAACCCTCCGGCCCGGCCACCACCTGCGACACGTCGCCCGGCCGCAGGCCGGCCGCGGCCCGCTCCAGCGCCGGCAACGCCTCCCCCAACCGGAACTCGAACGAGGCGCCGAAATCCCCTCCCTCCGCGTCGGCCAATTCTTTCGCCAGCGCCGCGAAATCGCCCCCGGCCAGCGCCGCATCCCTTACGCGTTGGAGTTTGCCCTTGACGCCGGCCCTCGATTCCGGCGACGGCTGCTTGGCGACGGCTATTTCGCGCAACGCGACGACGGTGGGCAACGCAAGCTCGTCCCGGCGGGCGTCGTAGTAGGCGCGGATTTCCTCCTCCCGCACCTCCACCCGCGGGGAGAGGACTTCGTCCAAAAGGCGCCTTATCTTCAACTGGTCGCGGAGGGTCTTCCGGTAACGCACGACGAGGTCTTTCTCCGTCATGCCGTATTGCGCGAGCGCCGCCTCGTACTCCTCCTGCGACGAGAAAGCGCCCCGGATACCCTCGATCTCCTCGTCGAGATAGGGTTTAACGTCTTCGCGGGACACGACGATGTCGCGCTCGTCGGCAGCCTGTATCAGGAGGCGGTCGTCCATCATGGACGCCAAAACCTCACCGGTAAAAACGCGGAGGTCGCCAACCTTCGCGCCGGCGGCCTCCATCTGATACAAACGGACCGACACCTCCTCGCCCAGCTCGCTCGCCAGAATAACGTCGTCGTTGACGACCGCCACTACGCCGTCCAAGGGTCGGCGCTCGGCGTCCGCCGTCGCCGCGAAAAATAAAACACAAGCCAAGGCTTGCATCACGACAGCTGAACCGGAAACGACACCGGGAAGTCTCATAGCTCGGCCAACGCCTTGTCGTCGACGGACACCTTCGTACTCTCCTTCAACTCCTCCAACCAACGCGCGTAGAGTTCTTCCTCGCGTTCGGTGCGGAGGAGGTCCTCTACCTCGGGGCGAACTTCGGTCAAGGGGCGGCGCCTCGCTTCTCTCACCCCTACTACCTTAACGACCTCGAAACCGTACGGCGTCGTAATTACGCCGCTGGTCTGGCCGGGGGGTAAATTTTCCACCGCCGCGGCCACTTCCGGCGGAAGGGCCTCTAACGCCGTATAGCCGACGTCGCCCCCGGCGTGGCGGTCCGGCGAAATCGAGAGTTCCCGGGCCACTTCCTCGAAGGTCGCACCGTACGCCAACTTGGTGAGCGCCTCTTCGGCTCGCGCTTTGTCGTCGGTCAAGATCTGTTTGACGTGAAACTCGGCCGGGACTTCGAAATCTGCGGCGTGGACGTTGTAGTAGGCCACGACGTCGTCGTAGCTGACCGAGACCTTCTCTACTATCGCGACCTCGATCGCCGCCTCGACGGCGAGGTCGTCGCGAACGATTTCTTCGAAAGCTTCGGGCGTGAGGTTTTGCGACTTGAGGTAGGAGGCGAAACCGCGCGCGCCGTAGTCGGCCTTAACTAAACCCAAGCGGCCTTCGACGTCGGCGTCGGTAACATCTACGCCGTTATCCTCGGCCCACGCGAGTATCATCGAACGCTCGAGCAGTTGTTCGACGACGCGCCGGGAGGCGTCGGCGTCGACCTCGGCGTCCTCGGGCCGGCCCTGGGGGTAAAGGCCGCGGTATACGTCGGCGGCCTTTATCTCTCGGTCGCCCGCGCGCGCCACGACGATTTCCCGGGCCGCCTTACCTTCCTCGCCTTTACGGCAGCCGGCGGCCGCCGCCAACAACACGACGGCGACCGCCGCCCATTTCGGCCTCCAAGCTACCACTACAATTTCTGGACCTTTTTGTACGCCATCTTAAGGGCGCCGTCGTCGATCTCGATGGCAAAGTTGGCGCGGAGCTCCTCGAACCAGGCCTGGCATTTACGGTCGATCTCCGGGCTGGCCAATTTCTCCCGATAGGCGCCTTGCTCCGCCTTTTCGTAGTATTCCTCCTCGTCGAGCGTGTGCTGCACGAACGGGAAATATTCGACGTATCTGACGAACGCGTAGCGGCCGTCCTTCAGCTTGAAAACCTCGCTCACGTCGCCCTTTTTGGCCTTGAAGACGCGCGGGCGGATCTCGTTCACGAGCGGCCCGGAGCCGCCTTCCGGCCCCATCGGCGACGCCGGTTCGGGAGTTCCCGGTTCCCGCGGCACCGAGAAAAAGTCCACCATCGGCATCTCGGCAGGCGGGGGCTCTTTCCCCGGTTCGCCCTTCTCCTCGAGCCCCGCGAAATACTTTTCGGCGAGCTCGCCGGCGGCGGCCATGAAGTCCTCGCCCGTTATTACCTTGGCGCGGACGGCTTCCGCCTCGGCCTTCTTGGGCATCGCAACGAATTCGACGTCGGCGCGCTCCATATCCTGGAACTCGTCCTTGTGGTTCTCGAAGTATTCCTTGATCTCCGCCTCGACTACCTCCGGGATGGCGGGGACGAACACTTCATCGTAAATCCGGTCCACCATCTTGCCGGCGCGGAACCTGTTAAGGTCGCGTATGAAATCGCCGTCCTTATCCGCCCCGGACCGGATCGCGTCGAACTCGAGCAGCGCGTCGTCCTCCAACGACTTGAGCCGGCCGTCCATCACCTTTTTAAATTCCTCCGGCTCCTTGCTCTTGTATTCGTCCAACATCTCCTCGCTCATCCCCAACTGGAGGGGCATACCCTCGAACCAGCTCTCGAAGTATACCGGCACGCCGCCCACCGAGGATATTACCTGGCCCTTGCGGTTGTACTTCTCCTTGGCATCGGCCAGTTTACCCTTGATTACCGCGTTGTAGACGTCGCTGTTAACCTCGATCTCGGCGTCCTTGCGCAACTTCGCTACGTGTTCCACCATCTTGAGGTTGAGCTTTTGGCCCTTGATGGAGGTGCGGATGCCGTCCTTGACCTGGGCGTACTCGTCCTTTTGGCCGGGGACCTTCTTGTCGACGCGGAAAATCAACCACATGTCGCCGGTTTCGACCTCGACGACGGGGGTGTATTTCCCGATCTCGGTCTCGTACACGGCGTCGCTTACTTTATCGCCGGAATAGTAGAAATCCTCCGGCATCACGCCGCCCTGGTCTTTGTTTTGTTCGAAGGTGGAGTACTTCTTGACGACGTCGTTCCAAGGCTTGCCGGCTTCGAGCTCGGCGTACGCCTTCTCGGCCGGGCCCTTTTTTTCGCACATTATGAACGAGACGCGTCGCCACTCCTTATTTCTATTGAAAAAATCCAGTATCTCCGCCTCGGTTACCTTAATAGTATCCTCTATTTTGCCTCGGGCCCGTTCGCGAAGAAGGTTGGACCGGTACGTCTCGACGTCTTTTATCAGCTGCTTGTCGTCGCCGTAGCCGAGCTTCGCGGCCTCCAGCTCGAGCACGCGGCTGATTATGATGTCGTCGAGGAAGTCCTTGGCGTCGTCGAAGGTGTTGATTACCGGCTTGTCCTGGGGCGGCGCCATCTCGACAGCGCGCTTGTAGTGGTAGACGAAGTCGCCCACCGTAACGCTGCCCTTGTCGCCGATAGCGGCGATTACCTTGTTCTCGTCGTAGCCGCAGCCGCCGCACCCGCTCGATGTCAGCGCGACGCAGGCCAGCGCGGCCGCCGCCGCAACGATTATAAATTTTTTCATTTAAGCTCAGCCTCCGTTAAAAGATTTGCCTGATATCCTTATGTTGACGCCCTCCGCCGCGCGGGGGGCTTGTCCATTCGGGGCCGACGGGGCTCGAACCCGCAACATCCGGCGTGACAGGCCGGTGCTCTATCCAAGTTGAACTACAGCCCCATTAAGGCGGTATTTATAACATAACCCGCCGCTTTCATCAAGGGGGAAACGCCGGACGACGCGCACGAGTAGGGGCGACCGGCCGGTCGCCGCTACGGTACGTCGGTCTTGAGGTCGGTGGCGGCGCGGCTGTTAACGCCTCGCCCTTACGCCCCTATCCTTTGGGCGGATACGGGTCCTGGCCGTACGTACGTTCGTCTTGTATTCTGCCGTTCCGCTTGCGTATCTTGACCTGGCTCGGTCTATTCTTTTTCGCCAGGGCAACCGCCTTTTTTACGGCGGGGGGTTTCGTTTCGAAATTAAACCCACGCGCCTTACCTGTTTCGGTAACTCTCCAACCGCCCTTTTTGACGGCCGTAACATGGTACTGTTTACGCTTCGCCATACTAACACCTCCTTTCTACGAATCTGCGGGAAACAAACCGGACCTCTTAACCTCCGCCTTCGACGACCCTTATCTCCTCGGCCGTCAGGCCGTAGAGCTCGTAGACCAGGGCGTCTACCTTCCGGTCGGTGGCGTCGACGGCGCGTTGGACCCTTTTTTTGTCGGCGTCGGACTTGGCGGCGGCGAGGCGCTTGTGCAACACCAGCATCTCCTCCACCAACGTAATGAACTTAATGCGAGGCTTCCAGTAAATCGAAAAACGAAACCCAATCTACAAACCTACCGATTTTAAGGAATTTATCTAATTCTACGTATCGCGACCTTAATTCTTTCCTTACTTTTAACTTTTCTAACTCTGCCGCAACTGCTTCGAATATCTTTTTATTACTATAAGGTTCGGTTAATTCGACCTCAAAAACGACAGGCGAACGGAACTTTTTACTCCCGTCTTTCCTAATACCGCTCAACTTAAAAATCCTACGCCGATTAGTACGACGGATTTTTAAATTATCTACAAACGAAATAAAAGCGCCTATCCTAACCCTTTTTTCATCAATATAAGCATATAAATCAAGCCACCCGATAATATCGTTATATTGCCAAGGGTACCATTCCCTCATCTCGAAACGGCGTGCGACATACTCAATCAAAGATGGGTCTAGGTTTTCTACACTGTCCGTCACGCTATCGATATAATTATTCTTACTCGTTTCGTATTCCGCGCGAAATACATCCTCCGAACACCTATATATCGGGATATCGAAGAAATGGATAGTACGCGTTTTCATCGCGCTATACCCTCCACGATCTTTATCTCCTCATCCGTCAGGCCGTACAGCTCGTAAACCAGCGCGTCGACCTTCGCTTTACGTCGCCCACACGTCCTCCTCCACGCGATTATAACATACCCCCCCGTTAAGCGCTGTCAACTTATAAAAACAAAAAGCCGCCCTCGCGGGCGGCTTTCGTCGTCGCGTCGTCGTTAAGAAAGCTCCTCCACCGCGTCGGCGAGCCAGGGGTCGTGCTGGCGCCAGTACTTGTACGCCTCGGCGTCGCCCTTGACCTCGCGCAGGACCTCCCGGGTGAGCATCGTCATCACGGCGGCGCGGTCCTTCTCGATGGCGGCGACGGCGAACTCGCGGCCGTTGTCCGGCAGCGTCTCCGCGTACCCCTCGGGGTAGAAGTCGAAGCCGCGTTCGGCGACCCAGGCCACGAACTCGTCGAAGGCCGCGGCGTCGGCCTCGAAGTCCGCCAGCGCCGCGGAGCCGTGGGCGTCGTGGTACTCCTCGGCGAACATCCTGAAATAACCCAGGACGAACAGCTTGCCCACCACCAGCGGGATTTTCTCAGGCTCCAATTTTATTTCGGGCTCGATGCCCTCGCCGTCTATGAGGTGGCCGTCGGGCGTGTAGTAGTAGGCGATGGTTATCTTCAGGCCCGGGCCCGACGCGACGTCGGCCGCGGCCGCCAGCGGTATCAGCGTCTGGACCGACGCCTTGCCGTAGGACTTCTCGCCCATCACGACGGCCCGCTTGTGGTCTTTTAACGCCCCCGTGAGGACCTCCGACGCCGACGCGGAGGAGTCGTCTATGAGGACGACGAAGGGCTCTTTTTTATACTTGGGCTCGCCCTTGACGAAGTACTTCCGCTCCTCCCAGCGCCTCGAGCGGCCGGCGGTGTAGACGACCAGCGAGCCCTTTTTTAAAAATAGGCTGGCCAGCGCCACGGCCTCGTCGAGCGGGCCGCCGGGGTTGCCGCGCAGGTCGATGATGAACTTCTCCGCGCCGGCCTCCTTCAGCGCCGCCAGCGCGCGGTCGGCGTCCTTGGACGTGCTCCGCTCCTCGTCGCGGGCGAAGTTGGCGATGCGGACGTAGCCGACGTCGTCGGCGGCCATGAAATAGTACGGCACGGAATCGACGTGGATGACCTCGCGCGTTATCTTGAAGTCCAACATGTCGGCGTAGCCCATGCGCGCGACGCCTATCTCGATATCGGCGCCGGCCTCGCCGCGCATCTTGAGCAGCGCCCCGCGGGTCGTAATCCCCTTCGTCGATTCGCCGTCAATCTCGACTATTTTATCGCGCGCCATGAGGCCGGCGCGTTCCGCGGGCGTGCCCTCCAGCACGTTCATCACGGTGAGCGTCTGGTCCTCGGGCGTGACCGCGATCTCGATGCCCAGGCCGCCGAACGACCCTTCGGTGTCGTTGATGAGGAGGCGGAAATCGTCGGCGTCGAGGAAGGCGGTGTACTCGTCCAGGCCGGACAACATGCCGCGGATGGCGTCTTGCACCAGCTGCTCGGCGTCGACCTCCTTGACGTAGCTCAGCCGGACGTAGTTGGCGACGGTGTCGAAGAGCTTGATCTCGCGTACGAAATCCTGGGCGTTGTCGTCGGCCCACGCCCGCGAGAATATGGCCGGCGAGGCCGCGAACGCCGCCAGAACCGCCGCGGCGTAGGTCAGCCGTAATACTCGGGTAAGCTTCATAACGTCACGCTCCGTCAATATGTGCCGGCCTTTCGCCCGCCGCGATTGCGTCGAGGTCTACCTCGCCGCGCTCGACGGCGGCCAAGACCGCCGGGTAAAATTCGTGTTCCACCGCCAGGACCCGCTTCTGCAGCGACGCCGGCGTGTCGTCCGGCAGAACCGGGACCTCGCGCCGCGCCACCACCGGGCCGTGGTCGTACTCCTCGTCGACGAGGTGGATGGACACGCCGGTGACCTCGTCGCCCGCGGCCAGCACCGACTCGTGGACGTGGAGGCCGTATTTGCCCACGCCGCCGTGGGGCCCGGGCAAGAGCGCCGGGTGAATGTTCACGATGCGATTGGGGAAGGCGGCGATGAACGCCGCGCCCCGCTTCTTCATATACCCCGCCAACGCGACCAGGTTGACGTCGCACCCGCGAAGCAGCTCCGCGAACGCGCGGTCGAGGTCGGCGTCGTCCGGATAATCGTAACTCGAGAGGTGGTGCGCCGGGACGCCGTGGCGGCGGGCGCGCTCCAGTACCCCCGCTTTCGAGTTATTGCTGACAACGACGGCGACGTCCCCCTCGATTAGGCCGGCCTCGCAAGCGTCGATGATGGCCTGCGCGTCGGTCCCGCCGCCGGACGCCAGAACGCCTATGCGCAGTTTACCCACGGCCGTCATTTCGCCATCCACGGTTCCGGGTTAATCGCCACGCCGTCCTGGCGGATCTCGAAGTGGAGCGTGGGCTCCGCCACGTAGCCGGTATCGCCGACGAGGCCGATCTTTTGGCCCTCGCCCACGCGCTCCCCGACGCGGGCCGTGAAGCCGCCCATGTGAGCGTAGATGGACGTGCAGCCGCTGCCGTGGTCGACGATCATTAATTTTCCGTACCCGCGGAACCAGTCCGCGAAGACGATCTTGCCCTTCATCACGGCTCGTACGCCCGCCCCCAACGACCCCTCGATATCTATGCCGTCGTTCTGGGTGAAGGTCCCGTAGCGGTCGTCCTTAATCCGGCCGAACCTGCGCACCAGCCGGCCCGAGACGGGACTTATTATCGTGCCGTGACGCGCGAGCAGCTCCGAGCCGCGTCGCTTTCCCCGCGCCGGCGCCGGCCTCCCCCGGCCCGCTTTCGACCGCACCAGAGACTCGAGCTCGGCTCTTTCCTTCTTTAATTGCCGCAGCCTTTTTTTGAGCACGTCGCTCTGCGTCCGGGCCCGCGCCAACATCTGCTGCTTGCGCTCGCGCCGCAGACGGGCCAAGCGCAATTCCTTCAACTTCAGCTGTTGGAGCGACTTCAAGTAATCCAGCTCGCGCTGCAGCGCGTCGCGGTCGCGCTGGATCTCGGCGCGCTTCCGGTTCGCGGCCCGGGCGAGGCGGCGGTCCTCCCGCGACAAGGCCATCGTAAACCGCACCCGCCGCACGAAGTCGCCCACCTTTTCGGCGCCGACCAACAACCTGACCGCCGGATAGCGGCCCAACTTGTACACCAGTCGCAGGTGGCGCGCCAGTTCGTCTTCGCGCGCCGCCAGCTCGAGCTCCGCCTCTTTCAGGTCGGCCCGCACCGCCGCCATCCGGCCCGACGTCTCGGTTATCTCGGTGGAGAGCTCGGCCATGGTCTTGTCGATGTCCTCGAGTCGCCGGTCGAACTCGTAGATAGACTCCACCGACAGACTGACCTCGGCCTGTACCTTTTTGAGGTCGACCTCGTGCCGTCTGATATCCTCTTTTATCTTATCCAGTTTTGCGCGGCCGGCGGCCAACGCGACGACGGCCAGGACCGCCGCGCCCCAACGCAACCAACGCTCTTTAGGTACGCGCAAATCTCTCTCGAAAAAAGGACACATGGCTTAGATTAATTATAACCGATTTTGTTTTAATGCTAAAACGAAAATAACGGCCCCGCGGTACCGGCCGGGTTAACCTTTTTACCGCGCCGCCTTCAAAGCCGCTTTCAATAGGCGCTCGGATACGCGCGCGGAAGGCGCCAAAACCTCGTACGTCGGGCAGGCCGGCACGTCCCACGAGTCGGCCCACGCCAACCATTCGCCCAGATTAGGCGCCGCCATATCCAATAACAAGCCCGCGTCGGCGCCTTCCCTTCGCAAGGACTTCGCCAGCGGCGCGGCGGGCGGAAACTCGTCGGCGCGTATTACCTGCAATACCGCACCGCGGACCTCTTTTCCCCAATGACCGGACAGTTCTTCGCGCTCGCCTTCGGGCCGGGCGGTGACTACTACCGCGTCCGCGAAGACGGGTTCTCCCGCCGCCGCCGCCACCAACCTGCCGTAACAGAACGCCGCTTGCGCGTTGGCCGCCTTCACTTCGGCCCGCAGCGCCTCGAAAGCCTCGGGCGGCGGCTTGGCCGTAAAGCCCGTCGCCACTACGACGCAGGCCTTCCGCAATTGAAAGGCGAACGGGAAAGTCCTGAGGACTTCCAAGCCGGTGGAGACGTTGACGAGGAAACAAACCGCCCCCGCGGCCGGCGGCATCGCGCCGCCGGAGCCTTCGACCACCACCAGCTCGCCTCCCCTCTCGGCGGCGAAGACGAACGCGTCGCCCAGGAGCGAATTCAACGGGACACCCGTCAAACCCGTCCCGGCGAAAGCGCACCCGACCGCGGGGACGCCGGTCGCGGTAGCCAGCAGGTAATGGTCGCCGCCCACGCCGCGGCCGTCGCGGTAGTAGGATAACAACCGGCTCGAGGCCGACGCCGGCTCCCCCGGTTCCACCACTTCCGGGTACGACGGGCCGCCGAGGTCCAAAACTACGGCCGCGGTTTTATACTTGGCCTTTACTTGCTCCAAAAAATATACGATGGCCGCCGTCTTTCCCACCGCGGCCCCGGCGCCCGCGAAAGTCACTGTCGGTAAGGTGCCGCCCTTTAGAACCGGCGGCCACAAGCGAAAGTCGGCGCCGTGAACCTCCAGGCCGAGCTGCAACGCCTCGTTCGCCCACGAGAAGCGTTCCGCCAGGCCGGCCTCCGTAACGTCCACTACCGCGCGCGGCCCGAACTCCGCGGCGGCGCGGCGGACGGCGGCCCCGGCATCCGCTTCCACCACGTACGGCACCTCCAGCGCAAAATCTTCGGGGACCTTTTTGGCTATCAACGCCGCGCCTAAGACGCGGTAACGCTTCTCGACGATCAGGTAGTCGATGGCCGCCTGGATCGGCCCGGCGCCGAATTTTACGTCGCAAAGTACGACCGCGTCCATAAGCCGCCGCTACGAGCGGTAAACCACCTCGCCTTCGATTACCGTCGCCACCACTTTCGTTTGGGCGTCGAGGGGGTGGCCGCTCCATACGACGACGTCGCCGTCGTAGCCGCGCGCCAGCCTGCCCAGGCGGCGGCCGAGGCCCAGTATTTGCGCCGCGCCGTTGGTAATCGCGCGCAGGGCTCCCTTCTCGGTCATCCCCTCGCGCACGGCCGTGGCAGCCGAGGTGGTCAAAGCATCGATAGGCACAAACGGGTGGTCGGTGGTCAACGCCACGTCGCACCCGGCCTTCTCCAGAATACCCGCGGCCGCGTACGAACGCTCCCTCAGTTCCTGCTTAAACCGGCCGATGAGAATCGGGCCCACGACGCACGGCACGCCTTTCTCGGCCAGGTAGTCGGCGATGAGATAACCCTCGGTGCAGTGGTCCGAGATCAACCGACACTTGAACTCGCGCGCTATCCGGACGGCGGTGGCCACGTCGTCGGCGCGGTGGGCGTGGGCCCGCAGCGGCGTCCGGCGCGCCAAGACCCTAACCAGCGGCTCCATGCGGATGTCGAGGTCCGGCCTCTTCGCCGGCGGCAGGCGGCGCTTCCGCCGGTACTCGCCCGCCTGCGTCAACATCTCGCGCAGGACCGCGGCCGTGCCCATCCGCGTGACGGGCATCCGCCGATTCTCGGGGTGGGAGAACTTCGGGTTTTCGCCGAAGGCGACCTTCATGCCGGCGTCGGCCGAAACGACCATCTCGTCTATTATGGCGCCCGCGGCCTTCAACACCACGCCGGTGCCGCCGACGACGTTGGCGCTCCCCGGCAGGACGCATACCGTCGTAATGCCCGCGCGACGCGCGTCGTCGAAGCCGAGGTCGCGGGGGTCGATGCCGTCGAGCGCGCGCACGTGGGGGCTGGCGGCCTCCGCGGCCTCGTTGGCGTCGAACCCCGGCTGCCCGGTCCCCTCGCCGTAGTTGCCGACGTGGGTATGGGCGTCTATTAAACCGGGCGTGATTATCATACCCCTGGCGTCGATAACTTCAGCGCCGCGCGGGACCTTGGCGGTCGGGCCCACCGAGCTTATCTTGCCGTTTCGAATTACGACGTTCGCTTTCGCGGGCGCGGCATCGCCCGCGCGATACGCCGTTCCGTTTACGATCGCCAGCGTCTTCATCGCCACCTTCCTAGTTTAACAACCCTTAACTTACCAAAAACCTTTCGATTTTTCAAATCTAACCCGCAGGTGCGCCGACAATTCGCTTGACACGCCGTCCGCAGCAGAATATTATGGAACCGTTATTCAACGAAACGGAGGAGCCGTGGCCAATTACAATCGCGTATTCCTATTGGGAAACCTCACCGCCGACCCCGAGTCGCGCGACTTGCCGACGGGAGGCATCGTAACGGACCTCCGGTTGGCCGTCAACCGGACGTACCGCAACCGCGAGGGCGAACAGACGGAGGAGGTATCATTTATCGACTGCACCGCGTACGGCCGCACCGCGGAGATAGCGCGGGACTACCTTAAAAAGGGGCGGCCGGTTTTCCTGGAGGGCCGCCTTCACCAGGACCGCTGGGAGACCAGCGAGGGCGACAAGCGCTCGAAGCTCAAA
>JAZGGY010000300.1:0-6730 GCA_036480675.1 bacterium
AACCATCGGCGGCTCTTTTATCGTGCATCGGGTCCCGGCGCCCGAGGACGAACGACCCGCCGGAACGTCGGGCGGCGCCGTCGGCGTCAAGGCGCGGGCCGGTTTGACGACGCGGCGGATGTACGAGTGTCCCACCCACAAAGATGCTATCGACCTCGTCCTGGCGACGCTGACGAAGGGCGACGGCGCCGTCATCGCCGACCTGGCCGAGATCTCGGCCGTGGCGCACCGCGTCGTCCACGGCGGCGAGGCGCTGACGGGCTCGGTGATGGTGGACGACCACGTCGTGGACGTGCTCCGCGAGCGCATAAGCCTGGCGCCGCTCCACAACCCTCCCAACATCGCCGGCGTCGAGGCGGCCCGCGCCCTGCTTCCCGACGTGCCGCAAGTCGCCGTCTTCGACACCGCCTTCCACTACACGATACCCGACTACGCGTACGTGTATCCCCTGCCCTATGAGTGGTACTGCGACCTGGGCCTGCGGCGCTACGGCTTCCACGGCACGTCGCACCTCTACGTCTCGCGGCGGGCCGCGGCGCTGTTGGGCCGGGAGCCGGCCGAAGTCAACCTCATCACCCTCCACATCGGCAACGGCGCGAGCGCGTGCGCCGTGCGGGGGGGCGTCTCCGTCGATACCTCGATGGGGTTGACGCCGCTGGAGGGCCTCGTTATGGGTACGCGCTCGGGCGACATCGACCCGGCGATTTCCTTCCAGGTGACGAAGGACCTCCCCCTCGCGGCGCAGGAGGTCTACAGCATTCTCAACCGGCGCAGCGGCGTCCTGGGGCTGACGGGGAAGTACGCCGACCGGCGCGACGTGCTGGCCCGTATCAAACCCGACGCGACCAGCGCCGACGACGACGCCGAGGAGCCGGGTTCGGCATATCGGTGCAAGCTCGCGCTGGAAGTGGAGTGCTACCGATTGAAGAAGTACATAGGCGCGTATGCCGCGGCGCTGGGCCGGGTGGACGCGCTGGTCTTTACGGCCGGCGTGGGGGAGAACTCGCCGGAGGTGCGGGCGCTGGCGCTGCGCGGCCTGGAGGGGCTGGGTATTATCGTCGACGAGGAGAAGAACGCCGACGCGCCCCGGGGCGAAGAGGTCGACGTCTCGTCGTCGGCCTCGGCGACGAGGGTCTTCGTCATCCCCACCGACGAGGAGCGCGTGTTCATCGAGGATACCGTCGCCTTGCTCGACGGCACTTATGCGCCGCCGGACCGCTTCGTATACTCCTTCCAAAAACCGGATTATACGCCGCGGCTCGATTGACGCCCGTTACTTAGGGTCATAACAATGAAAGGCGGCCCGAAGGCCGCCTTTTATATTGATAATCAACGCTTGTCAATTTTACTTGATTACGCTTTCATAAAGTGTTAGTATCAACTACGCAATATGCTGGTACCGTGGGAGTAAGTTTGGAAAGGGGCGGTCATGAAAGAAAAATATAATTTTCTATTCCGGGCGGTTCGCCGGGTAGGCGCTTTGGTTTTGACGCTGACGGCCGCGGTAAGCTTGGGACACGGGGAAGCGTTAGCAGAGGAAGGTGCGGGGAGCGAAGAGCCGTCTATTGTTTTAGGAAGGAAACTAAATTTCGTCGCCCCGAAACAGATACAGCGGCCCCCGAAAGAACAAGAAGACCATTATATTTTGTGGCGCATCTTATTCCCCATAAAAGCGGAAGGCAGATGGGACGGCTTCTTCGGGTACGTGGACTTTACGAACTACCCTACGAAAGAGAATAACGAAATCAAGGGTGGCGCGGATGACCGGGATATATGGGGCCCCGTTTTCCTAAAGGACGATTGCGTTAGCCCTTTTTCCAAGGCGGATTTTATAGCGGCCTTGAAAAAGATGGAGAACGAGGCTCCAATTATCGTCCTCGACCGGCTAAAATGGAAGGGAAAGGTTTCGGAGGCAACCAGCGAAAATGGCAAGAACGACGACGGGACGGAGGGCGGAGATCGAGACCAGGCCCCTAACGACCTCAACGGCAAGAACGACGACGGCGAGGAGGGCGGAGATCGACCCGGGCCCCGTAGCGACCTCGACCCGGTGACTCTCGCCGTTGTAAATAAGTTCGAGGGGAAATACGCCGCGCTTTTCCCGGACGATTTACGCGCGGGGTGGGTCTGGCGAGGCGCAAGCGAACGATTCGAGATAGAACTTGCCGTCGCCGCGGACGTTCCCGTTAAGCCCGAGGCGGTAAACCGTCCCGATTCCGTCGTCCTCATAGGTAAAGAATATTACGCGCTCGAAGAGCTTCAGTTGAGAGCTTGGCGGGTATTGGAGGCTATGCCCGAAGGCCAAGGCGGGTCGGTTTTCCTTGCGGAGGAGGGTTTTTACGCCGCGCCGCCGTTTAATTATTATTACGTATTGACGCCGTTCGGGGCGGACGCCGACGATTCCGCCGAGACGGCCGCTGACGGTACCGCATCGTCATGGCCCGGCGCCGGAGGTTTTTTCAAAGAAGACGTCGTCGGAAAAGAGCTTATCCTATGCTTAAAAGTCGCTCCGGAGGATCCGATATACGCTCCCGGTTACGTCGTCGCGCGCGCCAAGTTATTCGAGGGCGAGGTCGTATCCGCCTTAAACTCGGATTTCGACTCGCGCATATACTTCAAAACGAATTTGACGGACGAGTACCTCGGGAGGATTTTTAAATATGAACGACGTGACGGTCCGGTTAAAATAAAGCTTATAGAAGGCCAGGACGACGACGACCCCGATAGGGCCGAAGACGATCCCAAGGATAAGGAGGTGCGCGTAGAAACGTACGGCCTTACGGGCGGCGAGGAAAAGACCGCCCAAGCTTTCGCGACGCTTCGTCGCCAGATCAAGAAGGACGAGAGGATTAAGCTTTCATTGGTTTGCAACCCCGACGGCGAGTTGGTAGAGGGTAAAAGGGAAAATAACGGGGAAACGAAGGTTTATTTCAATACTCGGTTAACGGACGAGGAATTGGAGAAGCGCTTGAATGAAAAAGGCGCTCCCGTAAAAGTGACTTTATTTGGGGAAAAACAACCCAAGGTAACCGGGGATGGCAAGTTTATGAGGGAGGACGAATGGGGGTCCGAGGGTCGCATCACTTTAGATGAGGACTATACGTTGGAGGCTGGCGAAGAACTTAAGATGGAAGCGAATGAATACCCGAATGCCAAGTTCGTTTTGTGGATAAAGCCAGGTGCGCGAGGAAAAATAACCGAAGTCTACGTAACGACCGATATGTCCAAAGATGATTTTGAAAAAATGCTGGATAATGACGGTTACAAATTAACCAAGATGAAAAGCGGCAAAACCGAGGAGGTTGGTCGCGAAGTAAAAGGAAAGAATTTGGTTCGAGAGGGAGATAAGGCGCCGCAAGCCTATGTAAAATTTAAGCTGGAACAGTCTAACCCTGAGCAGGAGTTGCGGTCGGAAGAAGTCGAGAGAATAGGTATAGAGATCCTGCCCGGCGAGGACGGTGACAGGTCTTTGAAGATAGGGAATACTATAAGGAAAGTAGGCCCTTCCGATGTTCGGGTGGCCGTCCAGAGTTGGGAGGGGGAGGTTTTTACGGCGGACGAAAGCGGGTCCGAGGGGCGCATCATTTTCGATAAGCCGTTTGAGTTGAGGGCCGGCGAAGAACTTGTGATGGAAGCGAATGGATACCCGAAGGCCACGTTCGCTTTGTCGACGAAGCCAGGTGCGACCGGAAAAATAACCGAAGCCTACATATCGACCAAGATTGAGGAAGAAGATTTTAGAAAAGTGCTTAGGGATACCAAGTATACTATAGGGAAAGTGGACCCTTCCAAGATCGAATTCGTAGCGCGAAAGTACGGCATAGGATTCGAGGACACCGTCGAAGAAGTCAAAGGTTCCGCGTTTAAGGATGAACGCACATTTTCCGCGCAAGCTTTGTTCAAAGGAGAGGTCAACGCCCGCAACGCCAGGCTAAAAGTGGATTACCAAGACTATTTTCCTCTTTTACGCCGGACGTTTAGAGGCCGGCTTCGGTGGAAGGTCAACGCCGATTTTGTAAACAGCGAAGTAGAAGAGGAGGAGTACGTGGACGCCGCTGCGAACCTATTACTCGCATGCGAATTAGGTAAAACCTCCCGAAGTGCCTGGGACATAGGCGGGGGCGGGGACGTCAAGTTTTCTTACATTCCCTCGGCTCCCAAGGCCGAGGAGTTCACCGGTTTGGGGTTGGGGGGGATGGCCGAGGCTAGTTATTCGCATGGAAATTTGAAAGAGCAGAAGAACGTCGGCCGGTTAAGGGTGTCCGCGGAAATTTTCAACGTGTGGGAAGTGAAGGTCGCCCCTGCCACGCCGGGCGATGTGCCGGTTGCTGGGCCGTGGTCTCGTTTTTGGCAGTGCCGCGTTCCGGTTAGTTATTCATATAGCTTCAACGGCTTCCGACTCGCGCCGGAGGTCGCCCTTTCGTTTTTGAGGAAGGAAGATAGAATTAAGTTCAGGATTAGGGAACAGGTACCCTTATATTACGCTCTGACGGCCTCGTTGGATCCGAAATTCGTGGGCGGCTTCCAACTCGATTCGCAATCGGCTCTGGCCTTCAACTTCGTTTACGAACACGGCCTTAGACCCCCGAGGCTTGGCGAACGAGGGAATAAATTTAGTGTAGGTGTTGAGTACGCTCCGGTGACTAAGTAATACCCCTTTCACGTAATTAGGCGGCCCGCCCGGGCCGCCTGTTCTTATTCGTACTGCGCCGCCCCGTTTTTAGGGGCCGCCTTCCAGCGTCGCCGAGCCGAAGTAGAAGTCGGGACGCTTCCAGTGCAGGACGAGGTCCACGTCGGGGTAGAAGTCGTCGCGCCGCAGCTCGTAGCGGACCACGCCCTCGCGGGAGGCGACCTCATCCAGTTCGTAGGAACCTTCAATGGGGGCGAGTTGGGGCGGGACCTCGACGGCGAATACCGCCTTCCCGATAGGCCGCTGCCAGTCGCGCGTGCTGGTCAAAATGTACTTATACTCGCAGCCGTCGCAGCGCTGCTCGTACGCGACCGATACCACGGCCTCGCTTTGCGGCGGTACCGTTACCTCGAATGCGACGTCGTGCCGCTTCCACGAGTAGGGGACGTCCCGGCCTTCGCCGTCGCGGACGACGACGTTCTCCGGCTTGCCCAGCTCCGGGCCGCGCGGGAAGGGGTAATTAAGCTTGAGTTTTTCCGCCTCGTCGGCGGCGTTGTAGAAGGTATACGTACCCTCCACCGTCACCCGCGGCGGCGCGATCGTTATCGTAACGTTCTCGCCGGTGAATTCGGCCTTTCCAAGGGCTGGCGCCACGGCCGTCCCAGCCGCCACCGACGCCACAACGCCCCACCTCAGTAGCGTTTTCATTTTCCTCTCCTCTCCGTCGTTAATACTCTTAGGCCGGTTGGCCTTGGGCCGCCGTTACCGCGCTACTACCAGCCGCTTGGCCGCGGCGTCGACGCCCGCTCGTAAGCGGTAGATGTATACGCCCGGCGCCAGGCCCGCGAAGCCGACGGCGACGTCGTGCACGCCCTCGGCCAGGTGCCCCTCGAGAAGCGTGCGGACCTTGCGGCCCGAGATGTCGTACAACTCTATCGTTGCGGCGCCGGCCTCGGCCAGCGTGAAGGCTATGCGGGCGTCGCCGCGGCACGGGTTGGGCCGCGCCTGCTCGAGCGCGAAGGCGTACGGCTTGCGCGGGGCCGGCTCGCGCGGCGGCCCGGGCTCCACGCCTATATCGCCCACGACGTCGAAGAGCCACACGTGCGCCGCCTCGTTGCCCTTATCCTGCAGGCTCACGCAGATCTCGCTCACGCCGTCGCCCGTCACGTCGCCCACGCGCTCGACGTCGTAGATGCGCTCCGAGAAGTTGCGCGTCCATAGCTCGAGGCCCTTGTTGGAGTAGCACTTGGCGACGCCGCTGCCGCTCCCCAACGAGCCGCCCACCGCCTCCCACAGCTCGTCGCCGTCGACGTCCTGGACAACGTCCACCGACCACACGTCCGCCGCTACCGGCTTGGTCCACAGCGTCGCGCCGTCCTTGCCGCTGACGCAGAGGAGGTTGGGGCTCCACGAGCCCACGACGACGTCGTCTTCGCCGTCGCCGTTGACGTCCGGCAGGCGCTCGAGGTCCATCACGATGGCGCCGACGGTGTTGGTCCAGAGGAGGGCGCCGTCCTTGCCGCTCAGGCCTACCACCGTGCGGGCCCACCCGCCGGCGGCCACGTCGTCGTAGCCGTCGTTGTTTACGTCGCCCAGGTTGACGACGTCGGAGAGGCTGTTGCCGGTGTCGTACTGCCATATCTCGGCGCCGGTCGCGCCGTTGAGGCCGTACACCTTATTATCGTAGCCGTTGCCGCCCGACCCCGCCACGGCGTCGGGGATGCCGTCGCCCGTTACGTCGCCGATGGCGGTCACGCACTGGGCGCCGTCCCGCGGCGGCCTGAAGGTCCAGATGATGTTCACCGCGTCCGAGGTGCTGCCGCCGTCGAAGCAGAAGACGGTCCCGCTGCGGTCGGTCGCGTTGCCGCCCGCGGCGGCCAGCAGGTCCTTCTTGCCGTTCTTGTTAACGTCGCCGGTGCCGGCCACGCTGTAGACCCAGCCGGCGTTCGGGCCGCTGTACGTCGAGTACGAAAAAATAGTCTTTCCGTCTTTGCCCGATTTTAAATAGAACGACCGGCCCTCGCTCACGCCGCCGGGCGTGCCCATAATGACGTCGCGGATGCCGTCGCCGTTGAGGTCTTCCACGGTGTCCAGGCCGTG
>JAZGGY010000301.1:0-6312 GCA_036480675.1 bacterium
ACGCCGGGCGTTATAACGCCCCCGACGTACGCGCCGTCGGCGGCGACGACGTCGAAATTAGTGGCCGTGCCGAAATCCACCGCCACCGCCGGCGCGCCGTACAACTCGCGCGTCGCCAGGGCGTTGACGACGCGATCCGGGCCCACCTCCGCCGGGTTCTCATAGCGCACCTCGATGCCCAACGCGTCGTAATCGTCGCCCACTACCACCGGCGCGACGCCGAAATATTTCTCGAGCGCCGCCGCCAGGCACGACGTGAGCGGTGGCACCACCGAGCACATTACGGACGGCAAGGCGGCCGCGGCGCCGCCGTTGAGCTCCACCAGGTGCCGTAGCTGCGCCCCGTATTCGTCCGCGGTCCGCGACGGAGCGCTCGAGAAGTCAACATGAAACTCGAGTCGACCGCCGACGAAGTACCCGCCGGCGATAGACGTGTTGCCCACGTCGAGCGCGAGCAATTTATCGCCCATACTTTACGGAATTAAATTGGAGGAAGGGGCGCCCGCCGGATTTCCCGCGCCGCCCGATTACGACGTTGATTCGTTCTTCCCCGGCTCCTTGTCTTCCGCTTCTTCGGTAATTTTACCGCTAATTTCCCGCGAAGTTTTCTTGAATTCGCGAATGCCCTTGCCCAGGCCGCGGCCTATCTCCGGCAGCCGTTTGGCGCCGAATAAAAGTAGCGCGATAAGCAGTATAAGTAATACTTCCTGAATGCCGATCGAACCGAACATTTTTATCAACCCCTGTAGGTTGCGGGTCGCGGGTCCCCTGGCGCTGCGCTAGAAGGCGGCCGAGGCCGACGCCCGGTGGCTGGATTCGAGCCCGGTGTCGGAGAGGAAAGCGTAGTCGACGCCGAAGGAAGCGCCCAGCGCCCTCACCGCGAGGCCCACGCCGCCGGTCAAAGCGGAACGCTCGCTCCCCAGTCGAACGGCTACCGTCCGCCGGTACCACCACTCGCCGCCGCCGCAGAAGTCGAAGCTCGCGTCGCCCGCGGCGAGCTGGGAGGCGAAGTCGTAGCCCGCGAACTTAACGTTGCAGTCCGCGGCCAGCGTGAACTCGCTGTCCCACTTCGGGACCGCGTGCCGGTACGCGCCGCCCAGTTTGACGTTAGTGGGAATGGTCTCTTTTTCACCGGTATCCCATTTCAGATTGGAATATATATTTTGGACGTTCACGCCGACGGTAAACGGCCCGAACGGGCCCGCCTTGGCCGCGACGTCGAGCGCCTGGCCTGACGAATCGGCGTTATCATCGAATTCGCCCAGGTGGCGCCCGATTATGAAGATGCCGCTCGCGCCGACGTTGAATTTCGGCAGCAACTCGCGGCCGTACGAGCCGTATACGGCGTAATCCCCCGAGTCGGCGAACCCTTTCAAGACCGGGCGCTTATTCGGCGATTCGGGGTCCCAATCCGTTATAGGCATATCGTCGACGGTGAACATCAACAGGCCGCCGCCCACGGCGCCATATTTGCCGAGGTTGTACGCGCCGTAAATGCTGTCGTACGCGGCGAGGCCGTTGAAGGTGTAGGAGTGCATCGCGGAGAAGGCGGCCCGCTCCACGTCGGGCATCCCGGCGGGGTTCCAATAGGCGGCCGTAGCGTCGTCGGCTACGGCGACGAACGCGCCGCCCATCCCCAGCGCCCGGGCGCCGGCGCCGTACGTCATCCAATCGGCGGCGTACTTATCGGCGGCGCTTGCACCCGCCGCTACAGCCAGAAGAACCGCTGCTATAAATAAAGGTTTCATATCGTTTACCACGCTACCTCAGTTTAAACATCTTCTGCCGGGCGACGATCTTCTCACCGCCGGCCCGGGCGACGATTTTATAGAAGTAAACGCCGTTGGCTATGCGGTCGCCGTCGCCGTCGAGGCCGTCCCAGTGGATCTGGTTATAACCCGCGGCCATGCCGCCCGTTTCCAATTTCCGGATAAAACGGCCGGTGGCGGTGTAGATCCTAATGACCAGGCTGTCGACGTCGCTCGAGGCTACGAACGTGAAGTAGGTATCGTCCTTGAACGGGTTCGGGCAATTCATCACTTCCGCCATGCCCAACGCCCCGCTCACGACGCATTGGATCTTCCGCTCGCTCTTATTGCCCAGGCTGTCGTACGCCGTCACGGTTATTTCACTCACGCCGTCGGCCAGCGAAATCTCTTTCTCCACCGAACCGCCGCGGTAATCGCCTACCTCGGCCTTGTAATAATAAGTGAGGTCAAGAACGGTCGGCGTCCATTTGGGGTCGGGTTTAGTTATGCGGGCGGAGAACGGCACGAATAGCTTCTCTCCTTTATCCTTATGGATGGCCTCGAGGTTGCGCGCGACGAGGACGCCGCTCTCGTCCCGCACGTCGACCAGAAGCGTGGGGGTCGGGTCGGTGGGGTCGCCGCTGCGGAAGGAATAATCGTTCAAGTAGACGTCGATATCCGGGCCGACGTTGTCGCCGGAGCTAACCTCGCCTGCCACGCCGACCGTTACGTCCTCGTTGCAGACGTATACCCGGCGGAAGCCGGTCCCGTAAGCCAAGGCTTTAACGTGAACTATGCCGTCCTCCGCTACGGGCGCGAGCGACCGGACGCGGTACGGCGACGCCGCGGCCGGCGCCGGCGGCCCGGCCCCCTCCGCGGCCGCGGTTGCGTTATCGGCCGCCGCGGATGACGCCCCCGCCGGAGCCGCATCTCCCGCAGTAACGGGAGGGCCGGCGTCGAAGCTGGGCGTAGGATTGACGGGCATTGTCGGTACGAACAACGTCGCGTCGAAGCGGCCGTTCACGACCTCGACCTCCGTCGTAGCGAGTAAACGGTCCCGGTAGATTTCCCTGTCATTGTCGAAGCTGTAGAAGTACCAAGGCCGGTCGAAAAGCTGCACCACGGCCTTGCCGTTGAAGTTGTTGGGCACCGTACCGGCGACCTTGACCTTCTCGCCCCGCTTCACGTTAGCTTTGTTGGGGGTTAGCTTCAACCCCGGCCGCGGCGTGGCGAGCGTCATAGACGGGTCGCCGAGCAGTACGAACGCGTCGCGAACGGTGCCCCCGACGTTTATTTTGCCCACCATATGGGCTTCGCCCACCGTTACGCCGCGACGCCGCCGTTACGCGGCGCTTGCAGGATGTACTCGCTGATACTTTGCCCGAAATCCTGCGGCTCGCTTTCCATCCGTTCCCACTGGTCGAAATAGGCGGTCGAACAAGAAGCTTGTATTATGACGGGCAAGTACGGGGCGTTCTCGAGGGCGTCGATGTCGTCTATCGGCGGCTTGTCCTTATGGTGGAGGAAAAGGTTCTCGTGGGACCAGACCTGGGGGCCGCCGTGGCCCGCGTAGTGCATGATTATACCGTTGAAGCCCTTCAAAAAATCGGGCTTCATTACGGTCCCGACGTAGTACTGGCGCTCGCCCCGGGACATGTAGTCGAAACCGAAACCCTCTTCTTTTATGATTTTGACGGGGAAACGGCGGTTCAGCCATTCGATGTTTTCCTTGCGGACCTCGAAACCCAAGGGGGTAAACTCCTCCTCCAGGCTTTCGTTATCGAGCGTGAAGTAGCCGCGGCCGCCGGCCGATTCGCCCTTGTCGTCGTTGTCGGCCACGAGGATTACGCGGTTATTCCAGGGGCCGTTGGCCGGGTGGCGCTCGTACGCCACGACCTTCTCCACGATGGCGTCGATGTTATCGTCGAACGGCGCGGAAAAGCGGCCTACCGCCAGGTCCGGGGCCCGGCTGCCGCTCATCGCGACGAAATAGTTATCCGAGGAGGAACGGCCGCTGGACGGCGTGTTGACGTAGTACGTGGGGACCTGGTTGCGGCCGAACTCGCGCCAAAGCTTGCGGTCCGTGAAGTTCGCTAAGTTATCCCGATGGTCTTTAAAGGCATCGCCCACCAGCAGGAGGTGGTCGGGGAGCTCGCCGCCCGGGCGGTAGATCGCCTTACGGTAGACGTCTTTTACCAATAACCGCGTCGCGCCCGGGTCGTACAGCCCCCACGAGTATTCGTCGTATATATCCGTGACGCGGGCTACGAGGACGTTTAAGCCCGCGGCCCGGCGCAGATTGACCAGCGGCATTACGTTGTCGTAGTAACCGTCGTACGTGACGACGATCAAGTCGACGTTCTCGTCCACGTCGCGGAGCTTCGAGCCGGCGTCCAGATAAACGTCCCGCGGCTTGCGGGCCGCCGACGGCGATGCCGCTACGTACCAGCGCTGACCGGACGGTATGTCGTCCGTGAACCGAAGCGTGTACTCGTTGCCCGCGGCCTTAACTTCGAAAGCCGTCAGCCGCCGGCCCCGCGTAACGTCGTAGACGACCAGGTCATCGGTAGTAAAACCGGGGATTTCGAAGAGGACCTTGCCGTTCGTACCGGGCGGATTGGAGAAATGAAGGTAATCCTGGTATGCGCGGAAGTGCCGCGGGTACTCGAACTCGAAGTGGTCGAGCATTATGAAGTCGATGGGCGCCCGGTCCCCCACCTCCTCGAAGTAAATGCGATTTTGGCCGTCGATTAGGTGCCTGCTCGGGAACCGGCGGTGGAAGTACGTCTCGACGTCCGCGTCGTAATTATCTTCTTCGAAAATTATATGGTCTTTATCCGTGTAATTCAGGTAAACGATGGTGTGGTGGGGGCCGTTGCCCGTTATCAAGCCCTCTTGCTCGCGGACCATAATCTGGAAATAGGTCTTCGGCGCGCCCGCGCTGTTGACCGGGTCCTTAAAGGTGAACGACTTTATGCGCGACGGTTTGGTGGGCGCGTTGAATATGCGCCAATACCAGTACTCGTCCTCTTCCAGTATTTGGTCCTCGGTTTCGGCCACGTCTAAATTATCTTCCTCCAGCCGCAAGCGGTCCCAGAAGTAGGGGGGTTTAGTCCCTCCCGCGGGCGCGACGGCCGCCGCCGCCATCCTCTTCCCGGGCACGGCGTCCGCTACGAGCCAATAGAAGTTGTACCTCGTGAACCGGTTCTTGGAAAATTTCTGCGCGCCGTTTTCCCCGGGCTCGATATGCTCGAAGAAGTCGCAGCCGCGGCCGTAGAACTCGACGTAGTCGCTCGCGTCGAAGCGGCCGTCGCCCTGGCCGGCTACGTAAATCGGGAGCTCGGTCAAGCCCGGCGGCTCGTAGTTGAAGTCGCGGGGCAGGCGCTTGGCGGGGCCGGCGAAAAAGCGCAAGTTGGCGGGGTTGAGGGTGTCCACCGGGAAGCCGGCGGCCTTAAGCTCCGCGTAACTCAGGCGGTACAACGCCTCCTCCTCCACTACAACCTTCAGCGCCGCCTTGTCGGCGAAGTCGGTAGGCCAAACGTCGCCGTCTCGGGCGGGCGCGATGCCGCCGGCGAAAGGCCACCGCGACGCGACCTCGTGGTTGAGGACCACCGCCGGAGCGACCCGGGTGAAGATGCCGTCCTCGGCCGGGCGGGCCGGATATCGGTCGTTGGGCCGGCGGACGCCGCCCCGGAACGATACCCGTACGACTACGCTTTTAACCACCCGCAACGTACCGACGGCCGGCTGGTATTGGTAGGGGTAAACCGCGACCGATATCAACCGGTAGCCGCGCATCACGTCTTCGCCCTCGAGCTCGGCGAGCTTGGCGGGGTACGTACCTTCGCGGTACGCCACCGCGTCGTAAGCAAACTCTTCGCTCAACGTCTGCTCGCCGTGGCGCTCCTCGACCTTCAGTCGAGGCCGCGGGTACAAGTCGACACTCGTCCGCACGTCGAAGGACACCCTCTCGACTTCGACCGAAACGTGGGCCTCGGGCGGCGCGGCGACGTGGACGCGGCGCATGAGCAACTCCGGCTCGCCTACGTCGCCGGTCGCCAAGAAGTAGGGCAAGGAGAATCTCTCGAAGCGGCGACCGCCGGCTTCCACCTCAGAAACGCGGGGTTCCGGAATAGTCACCTCGAAGGTGCAGCCGCTCTCGGTTGAAGACAGCAGCACGACCTCGCCCGCGCCGGCTGAAGACGTGTCCCCCGGCACGCCCGAAATCACGGCGGCCGGCAGCACCGGCCTGTTATCGTCGGCCGCGGCCGGCGAAGGCACCGCCGGCGGTAGAGGGCCCGCCGCGGGCGACGGGGCCCCGGGGACCGCCGCCTCCGGCGCGGCCACCCAAGCAGCGGCTCCAAATATCAAAACCGCAAAGAGAACTTTTCGCATATTTCCTCTCATCGTAACGCCGGTTTAATGAAACGGCGAAAAACTATCATACCGAGGCCGAAATAGCAAGGCAAATAAACTTACTTTAATATATTCTCAATAAACGAGGCCAACGCCTCGATTTGCGTTTCCCTATTATAAGTGGACACTATAGTCGATTTCGTTTCAT
>JAZGGY010000302.1:0-3004 GCA_036480675.1 bacterium
AACAGCCGCCCCGAGCCCAGTGCGATCTTGGCCTGGATGATGGAATAGCCGGCGCCGTGGGGGTCGGCGGTGGGCGAGAGGAAGGATAGAATGCGCGCCCGCTGATACTCCTTGAGGAGTCCCCACAAGACGGGCGTCGCCGCCCCCGCCACGACGTTCGCGCCGACGACGAACGCGCGCTCCCACCACCGCGCCCGGGCAACCAGCGCTACTACGACGACGACGCCCAGGAATATCAGGAAGGCGACGAGTTTGAACGATACGAAGAAAGCCACGAGCGGGGAAAGCAGCAAAAACAAGTACGCGACCGGCGCGCCCGCCCAGTAGAGGCAAGCGAAGAGCAGCGGTACGAAGACCGCCGCCGTCCCCAGGTCCGGCTCGACCGCTATCAGCGCCGCCGGCGCCGCGGCGACCGCCACCGGCAAAATAAAATGGGGTAAACTCTCGAGGCGACGAAAGACGTCGAGGACGAGCGCCAGCGTAAGGACCGTCGCCAGCTTGGCGAACTCCGACGGTTGGAATCTGAACGGGCCCAGCGAAAGCCAACGCTGCGCGACGCCTCCCTGCGACACGGCCTTGGCCGCGAGGAGCGCCAACCCGGCCAACGCCAGTACGTACAGCGCCCAGGAAATCTTTACCGTCGCGCGGTAAGGCACCGCCACGGCCAACACCAAAGCACCCCACCCAAGGCCGACCCATAGGAGCTGTTTAAAAAATATCTCGCCGCCCGCCGCCGCGGAGTAAACAGCCGCCAGGCCGACGACGCTCAGAAGAAAGGTCGCGCCCAGAAGGGGCAGGTCGACCCGGCGCCCTATATCGTGCAGCGTGCCCACTAGCCGGCGACCTCTTTGTCTTTTTTACTCTTCTCCATATCGGCGGGTGTGACGCCGGCCGGCGGTTGCGGCCACGCCGCGCCGCCGATTATATTTTCGCGGCAATAACCGACGATCTCCTTGCCCCACTTCATGTACGACTCGCCGTAGCCGCCGTTCTCCACCAGGATGCACACCGCGACTTTGGGTTCGTACGCGGGCGCAAAGCCGGTGAACCAGGCGTGGGTATCGCCCAACGGGTTCTCGGCCGAGCCGGTCTTGCCGGCGAGGTAATGGGCGTTCACGCCGTAGCGGTTTACGACGCCTATGAGGCCGCGCATCATCGTCTCCCGCGTCGCCGGCTCGAGGCCCACGACGCCGCGCACCTCGGGGGGGAAAGACGCCCGCACCACGCCGTCGCCGTCCGCCGCGCGCGTGACGAAGCGCGGCCTGTACAGGCGGCCGCCATTGGCGAAAGCGCAGAAGGCCACGAGCTCCTGGATGGGCGTCAGCAGAATCTGGCCCTGCCCTATGGCGTTGTTGAGGACCTCGCCCCGCGGCCACCTCTTACCCCATTTGCGCTCGACCCGCTCGCGGCTGGGTATCAGGCCGCGGTTCTCGTGCGGCAGCGGTATACCGGTCGGGGCGCCGTAGCCGTACGCCCGGGCGTATTTGTTTAAGTTGTCGATGCCGACGCGGAGACCCACCTGGAAGAAGAAGACGTTGCAGGAATTTTTTAAACCGCCGGCGATATCGAGGGAGCCGTGACCGGAAGGATTCCAGCAGTGGAAGAGCCACCGGCCATACCGGAAGACGCCGCCGCAGGGCAGCGGCATCCTCTCGTCGTGGCGCACGAGCTCTTCCTCCAGCGCCGCGCTGGCGGTAACCAACTTGAACGTCGACCCCGGCGGATATGAACATTGGATGGCGCGGTTGAGCAGGGGATGGTCGGGGGCGCCCGCGTACGCGGCCCACTTGGCCGCCGACAGGCCGGCCGCGAAGTCGTTGGGGTCGACCGCGGGCGAGGAGGCGAGCGCCCACACGTCGCCGTTCTCCGGGTTCATAACTATTACGGCGCCGCGCCGCCCGGCCAGCAGCCCCTCGACCAGCCGCTGCAGGCCCAGGTCTATCGTCGTATGTAAATCGTAACCGGCGCGCGGCGGCGTCGTCTCCTCCGCGTACTCCAGCCCCAACTTCTTCTCAAGCGCGTTGACCGCGACCGCCTCGAAACCGTCGCGGCCTCGCAAATACTCCTCGTACGCGTACTCCAATCCCGCCAGGCCGACGGTATCCCCCAGGCCGTACCCGCGGGCCTTCAGCGCCGCCAGCCGCTCGGGGCCGATCTCCCCCACGTACCCCAACAAGTGGCAGGCCAACGAGCCGTGGGGATAGTAACGCCGCGGCCGCGAGACGACCGTCATCTCCGGGTAGCGCGCCCGAACCTCCTCGAAGGCGAAGAGCTCCCGGGGCGTCAGGCCGGCCGCGACCTCCGCCGGCTCGTACGGGAACTCGCGGTTCTCCTCGATGGTGGCGGCGAGGGCCGCGGGCGTCGTCGTAAGGTACGAGGCCGAACGCTCGAGCGCGACCTCCGGCACCGCTTCGGCCGAGGGCAACATCCAAAGTATGGAGTAGGAAGGTCTGTTGCAGGCGAGAACCTCGCCGCTGCGGTCGTATACGCGGCCGCGCGGCGCCCGCACCGGGATGCGGCGCAAACGGTTCTGCTGGCTGAGGGCGTAGAAGTCGTCGCCCGACGCCAACTGGAGGTCGGCGACCCGGAGAGTAAGGATCCCGAGCGCCGCGCCGGCAACGACGGCCGCGGCTACCAATCGTCCTTTAGTCGCCATTCCCGTGACCCTCGACCTTCGCCGCCTCGAGCGCGGCTATGGCCATCAGGCGGCCGGCCTCGTCGCCGTCGCGCCGCCGCGACTCAAACGACCCTTCTTCGCAAGACGCGCACGTCGCGACGCGGTAGACGTTTTCCGGGAGGACGCCCGCCTCCTGCGCCGCGAGCTCGTTGGCGCGATGCAGGTCCAGCCGGCGCTTCCCGCCTTCCTCCGTCAAAACCTGGCCGGCCCGTTTGCCGAACGCCGCCTCCACCGCCCGGGCGCCGTAGTCGCCCACGTCGTAGCAGCACGGCCCGACGGCGGGGCCAAGGAAGACGGCGATTTCACCGGCTCGAGCTCCCCGGAACT
>JAZGGY010000303.1:0-6759 GCA_036480675.1 bacterium
CAAAATAAAGGGCTGCGGCCGGCCGTCGTCGTGCCGCATCCGCGTCGAGGACGGCAAAGAAATTATATACGTTACCGAGTTGAAAAGGTGTCGCGGCTTCGTCGGGTATCTATCTAGCAAATGCGACGGCCGCGGCGTCATCGTGATACCGTTGAAGGCGCTGCGCGAATTGGGGGAGCGCGGATGACGGCCGGAACTATTAAAATAATGACGGCCGCGTCGGACGAAGAGTTGGCGCTGTCCCACGAGCTTTTCCTCGAGTACGCCGCCTCGCTCGGCTTCGAGCTCTACTTCCAGGCTTTCGACCGGGAGCTGGCGGCGCTGCCGGGAGACTACGCGCCTCCGTCAGGGGCCTTACTTCTGGCGCGGGAAGGCGACGAGCCGGCCGGCTGCGTAGCGCTCAGGCGGCTGGAGGCGGGGATATGCGAGATGAAGCGCCTTTACGTCCGGCCGGCGTTCCGGGGAAAGGGTGTCGGGCGGAAGCTGGCCGAGGCCGTCGTCGCGGAGGCGCGGCGCCTCGGCTACGAGCGGATGCGCCTCGACACGGTCCCCGTGATGAAGGAGGCGGCCTCGCTTTATCGCGCGATGGGGTTCCGCGAGACAGAGCCTTATTGCGAGAACCCCATAGAAGGCGCGACGTACATGGAGTTGACGTTGTGACGACGGCCCGGGCCGCAACCGAGCTTATTCGCGCGCGCTCGTCGTGGCGCAGCTACGACGGCCGGGCGCTCGAGCCGGGAGACCGGGCGCGCCTCGAGGAGTTCATCGCCGCGCTCGAGGCCGGGCCGTTCGGCGGCCGCGTTCGCCTCCGACTCGTGGAACCCTCCGCCGGCGACCGCGCCGAACTCAAAGCGCTCGGGACGTACGGCATGGTAAAGGGGGCGCGGACGTTCCTCGCCGGCGCGATACGCCGGGGCCCGATGGACATGGAGGACTACGGCTGCGCGTTCGAGCGCGTCGTCATAAAGGCCACGGCGCTCGAGCTGGGGACCTGCTGGCTCGGAGCGTCGTTCAACCGCTCCGGCTTCGCGGCCAGGATAAACCTGGCCGAGGGCGAAATCCTGCCGGCGGTCAGCCCGGTGGGGTACGTCGCCTCTTCAAGGACGTTCGTGGACGCTACCACGCGCTTCTTCGCTCGCTCCAAGAAGCGCAAGCGGTGGGAGGAGCTTTTCTTCGACGGCGACTTCGCGACGCCCCTCTCGCCCCAGGCCGCGGGCCCCTACGCCGAGGTTTTGGAGATGGTGCGGCTCGGGCCGTCGGCCTCCAACCGCCAGCCGTGGCGCATCGTGAAGGAGCGAGGCGAGGGCGTCTTGCACCTCTTCCTGCGCCGGACGCGGGGCTACAACAGCCGCCTTATCAACGTCCCGGGCGGCGACCTCCAGCGCTTGGATATGGGGATCGCGACGTGCCACGTTGAGCTTGCGGCTCGAGAGCTCGAGCTGGCGGGGAAGTGGGAGGTGCTCGCGCCGCCGCCTCGACTCGAGTTGCCGGAGAGGGTGGAGTACGTTGCGACGTGGAGACCGTTATACCGTTTTAGGAGGAGCGGGCGAACGGGATTGGCCGAAGGTTTTTCTCCTTGATAAAGGCACGGGACGGTAGTAAGATAATATAGAGGGGGCCGGGAACGCTGCACGGGGGCAGGCAGGTAATGAGAAATAGTAAATTGGTAGCGTCGGCTTGGCGGCGGCAATCGCGGTCGGGCTGACGCATTTTTATGCCGCCCGTATCGCACGTACGGTAGCGGCGTTAATGGGCGACACTCTAAAGGCGGGGGCCAAGGCGGGGCGCTTCTCAGCCGGGGCTCCGAAAGGGGTTTGCTATGACGGACGTACAGATCTTTTGGGACCCGAAGGGGGAAGAGCTCGACTCGATCGGGAAGTCGCGTTATTGGAACCACACCGACGGCGACACGACCTCCGTCATTACGAATATCCGGTTGCTGAGCATCGACACGGCGGAGCTGCACTACCAGGGGCACCCCCACAACCACGACGGCAAGCTCAAGGAGTTGGCCGATTGGATTTACGAGGGTCGCCTCCGGCTGAGTACCCGCCTCTCGGAGCACCTCCACGAGCGCCTCACGACCGGGACCGCCGGGACGCTGCAGGAGCGGCAGGGCGAGGAGGCCAAGGCGGAGTTCGAGCGGCTGGTCCAGACGAAGCTGACGAAGGCCAACGGCGACCGCCGGCCCATCCGCCTCATCGCCGCCGACGAGCACTTCGACCAGTACGGCCGGCTGCTGGCGTACGTCTTCCCGCGCTACACGCCGACCGAGAGCTGGACCATGTCCTACGCCGAGCTGGCCTCGCTCAACTTCTATATGGTGGAGTCCGGGTGGGCGGCGCTGTTCCCGATATACCCCTCGCTGCCGCGCCACCTGGATTTGGTGATGTTCCAGAAGGCGGCGCGGGAGGCGTACGAGAATAAGAAGGGCGCCTGGGCGGAGCCGCTGGCCATCCCCGGCTACGAGTACCGGATGTGCCTCCGGCTGCATAAGGTCGCCAGGAAGGTCGTCGCGGGCGAGAAGGTGCGGGAGGGCAACGTGTACGGCTGCGCGCACCGCTTCTGCGCCGACGTGACGACGAAGGAGATCTTCTACCCGGTGAATTACTACAAGGTCCCGCCGTACAACCGCCTCTTCGTCTGGCCGAAGCACGTCGTCGACGCCGTGGGCAAGTTGAACCTCCGACCCTCGGAGCCGGAGTGGTAGAGGGCGCGTACTCGGCGGGCAAGGACCGTAAGAACAAGCGTTAAAGGTAGGCCGCCGGCTCGACTCGAGCCCCCGGAGCGGACGACGTACGTAGCGACGTGGCGGGAGGGGTAGGCGGCGACGAACCGCGAGGCGCGCCCGCGCTTAATAATATACTTGACAGGCGTGGCGGGATGGTTTATAGTAGTAGATAGGTTAGGGGAAGGCCGAAGGTAGGCTAATTGAGGGAAGCAGAATATCGTGGAAATCGACCCCGCCTCGTTAACGCGTTAAGCGTTAGGGGGCGGGGGTAATTATTCCTATGTACCGCATTACCGAACCCGGTGGGCGTATAAATTACACGGAACGGTTCACTTGGCCTGTGGGGTGTTTTCGATAAATAGGATTTTCGAAAATTCGGAATAAATCGGTAATGTAGTAACTTATATTATGAACGGAACTAAGAACGATTGGGTAAGATTGGTAACGTCCGTGGATAAACCCCTAGGGTTTTTCGTATTAGCTTTATTAATAATCGAAGCTTTTTTGGGTATTTTACTTGTTGGTTCAGATTTAGCGGAAAGTCATAAGTACGTGGGTATGTGGCTCGGTGTTGGCCTTTTCGTTTTGATAGTTGTTTTAGTATCTTTATTCGCATGGTCCAAACCTACCCATTTAACTTATGGTAGCGAAGATCATTTATTAGATTCAGGCAAATTCCCGTACGGAACCAAGAGTGAACCTATTAAAAAGGTTATGCGTTTTAATGGGGAAAAGACTACCGAGGTCGAAGAATAATGGCGGTTTATTTAGTTACGTACGATTTGACGAAACCCGAGCGCGATTACGAAGGTTTATACGGGAAATTAAAAGAATTCCCAAGATGGTGGCATTACCTCGAATCAAGTTGGCTCGTTTACACGGGTTCGGATAATGCACAAACTATATACGAGTTTTTAAAGCCCCACATCGACGATGACGATAATTTACTAATTATCGAGGTTGGCCGAGATAGGCAAGGTTGGTTACCAAAAAAAGCGTGGGATTGGATTAGGGAAAACGTAGAATAAAGCTCACTTCGTACTGTAAAAGACAAAGTGTTGTTGGTTAGGGTCGCGGAATTATTCCGTGTTAACGTTGTTTGGTGGACGGCTATAATCGGATAATTTAAAGCTAACGAAAGAGGTAAAAGGAGGTCGGCAGTGATGAAGGAAATTATGCTTGCAGTATCCCGTAACGTAGCGGTGGTCGCCGTTTTTTTTGGGGTTTTCGCCCCGGGAGCGGAGGCGGATTTGAATAACGTAAAGAAGGTAGCAGTAGATACGCCGACCCATGAAGTATTAGCCGTTCCGGTTAGGATCACTACTTCAGAGGCTGGCGTCGAAACTGGTCGGGGTTCTGGATTCTTTTACCACATAGGAGATAAGCTATTCGTTATTACTAACCGTCACATAGTAATATCGGAAGAAAGAGATTCGTTCCCGGATACTATTTTTCTCAACCTACACGTCGACCCAAAAGACCTAACTAAGAACGAGGAATACGTATTAAAACTTTACGATGGCGAAGGAAAAGCTATTTGGCTCGAACACCCGGTTTATGGTGCTCGTGCCGATGTCGTCGCGGTCCCTATAGAATATAATGATATTAAAAGCCGTTTTGTTATCAAAGCTTTTTCGCCGGATAATCATATTCCTAAAGACGTTTTCGTACCTATAGGTGCCGACGTTTTGGTCTTAGGATATCCCCTCGGTATTTACGATACAGTTAATAACTTACCAATCGCCAGGAACGCGGTAATCGCTTCTGCGTACGATATACCTTTCGAGGGGGCTCCATACTTTTTAATCGATTCTTGGCTTCACGTAGGGAGTAGCGGTAGTCCGGTTATTACTAAAGCTAGTACTTTGATCCCGAAGAAAAATGGGTCAGTAAGTATGTTTAATATACCCCAAACTTATTTGGTAGGTATCCATTCTCACTCGTACTGTTTAGTAAAAACTAAAGAAGAAAAAGAGAACGAGGAAACAGAATCTAACGAAAATGAACGCGAGAAAGAACTTATCGGGTTAAACGTCGTTTGGTTTGCCTCTTTAATACCCGAAATTATTTCGGGTAATTAGTTCAGCTATATATAATCCTTAGTTTAAATCCGGATTATAATATAAAGGCCGCCCTTACGGGCGGCCTTTTTCTTGCGTCGCTTTCGGGCGCGACGTTAGCGGTCCGCTTCCTCTTTCTTCTGCTTCCGGTAGAGCGGGACGTAGATCAGAATGGCGACGCCGATGAACAGCGGGATGAGGCCCCACACCGCCTGCACCGGCCCACAGACGACGCCCAGCGCGATGGAGAGTGCGATGCCCAGGGCGGTAAGGATCAGGCCGCCCAGCAGCGGCGGGGGGTGGCGGGGATACCGCATCCGCATAAAGAGCTCCGGCGGCAGCTCCCGGCCCTCCTTGATGGCGAGTTGTATCGTCTCTTGCCGCATCTGCGCCGCGCGGTGCGCCATTAGTAACGCGACGACGATGACCGCGGCCACGCCGAGTATGAATATTATCGGGACCATCATGCCGAATATCGGGATCATCACTTTCATCTTCCGTACTTCGCTGTCCGGCTCGAGCGGCGCCAGGTCCTCGTCGGCGCAGGGGTCCTCGTCGCCGCTGCCTATTGCGATCTTGATCCCCTTGCCGTGCGTCTCGGCCGTTGCGGCCGTCGGCTCGCCCGTTTCCTCCTGCGCCAGGGCCGGCCCGGCCCATATCGCGGCGAGCGTTATCAACAATATTGTAGCGGGGAGAAATTTCCTCATTTCGTTTCCTCCGTCTATTTGAAAGTATTAATTCTTTCGGCCTTCTCGCCCGTACGACGCCTCGCGCGCCGGTTTTGTTTCAAAAAAGTATTGCCGACGCCTCGGCCCGCCGGTATGTTAATATTTGCAACAAATCCGCCTCGAAAACCGTCTTATATTGCGGAACGTTCCTATGGCTCGAGCGAGCGAATTCGACGAACAGGCCGTGATAGGCCGATGCCGCGCCGGCGACGAGGAGGCGTGGCGCGCGCTGGTGGAGAGGTACCAGGATATGGTGTACTCCATCGCGCGGCGCGTTGCCGGGCCAGCCGCGGACGACGCCGCCCAGGAGACGTTCCTGCGGGTCTTCCGCAAGCTGCACACCTACCGCGCGGACCGGGGCGCGAAGTTCTCGAGCTGGCTCTACCGCGTGGCGTACAACGTCGCCTGCGACGTCGCCTCGAAGCGGGGCCTGGTCGCCGACCCGTCCGGGGGTTGCGAGAGGCCGTACGGGGGCCCCGATCCGGATGAGCTGGCGGCCGGCGCCGAGCACGCGGCCGTCGCCCGGGAAGCGCTGACGTCGATACGGCCCGAGTACCGGAACGTCCTCGAGCTGTATTATTTGATGGGGAAGTCGTACGAGCAGGTGGCCGAGGTTGCGGACCTCCCGCTCGGAACGGTTAAATCGTACATTTACCGGGGCAAGAAAGAGGCCCTGACGTCGCTTCGGCGGATGGGCGTCGCCGACGCACTGGCACGGGGAATGTGATATGGTGGATTGCGAGAAATTTACGGAGATATTGGCCGCGGGCGAGGACGCCGCTTCCGACGACCGCGACGCGGCCCGCGAGCACGCCGCCGTCTGCGAGGAGTGTCGCCGCGTCGGCGACGCGTTCGCGCGTTTCGAGGGGGCGACGGCCGAAATGGACCGAGCGCCGGCGGGGTTCGCTTCCCGGGCGGTGGCGCGGCTGCCGCTGGGCGAGAGGCCCGGAGCGTTCGTGCCGCTTCTTCGGTGGGGGAATTGGCCGGCGACGTGGGTAGGGGCCGGCGCCGCAACGCTGGCAGCCGCGATAATGGGAGGCCTCGTGGCCTATTTCGCCTACACGGACCCGGAGGGGCTGGTCGCGGCGGCCAACGCGTTCACCAATATGCCGGCCGTGGACGTCACGACGTTTGGGTCCATCGTGGGCGCGTCGGCCGCGGCCGTCGCCGTCGCCGGCTTCCTGGCGTACTACTATCTCGTGCCGGCGGACTATGTTATGTACAATCGTGTCACGAAAGG
>JAZGGY010000304.1:0-2363 GCA_036480675.1 bacterium
ATTCGTAAGGCCAATTTTCACGGCGGCGGACATAATCGAAGCGGAGGCCGTATTCACGCCCCGGCGCTATCGTTTCGGATGAAAGAGTTCGCGACGTACGAGTTATGTACCCCTCTTCGGTCGTGGCTTCGACGCCGAAAGGCACGAAGTACTTACCGATTTTTGCCGAGAAACCGGTGGGGAGGTCCGTGCCGACGTACGCCTCGCGGACGCCGCTAAAACCGGCGAGGCGAAGATCGTAATCGACCCTCTCGAAAACCCGGCCGTAAAAGCGCAATTCCGCTTCGGGTATCCCAAAATAACTCGTATCTTCGCTTACGTTTTCCCACTCGTAAAAACGATAGCGATGCCCGGCCTGCAAGAGAAGGCCGAGGTTGACCGAAAAGTCATCCGTCGGAACGGAAACGGCGACGGCATAAACGGCCGCTCCGCCGCTTATCGCCGTCACCGCTATTAACGTCGACGTTAACTTAATTGCTCGCCTCACCCTACTACCTCATCCCAGTATGCGTTCCGAGAAAGCTTACTTACATACTACATTCAAAAGCTTGTCGGGCACAAGTATTATTTTCACCGCCTTCTTACCCTCCAGGTAACGCGCAACGTTGGCGTCGTCGGTTGCGGCGGCGAAGACCTCTTCTTCGCTCGAACCCGCGGCGACGTCGACACGGCCGCGAACCTTGCCGTTTACCTGTACGACTACCGTAACCTGCGCCGCGCCGACCGCTTCCGCGTCGTATTCCTCCCAATTCTCGCGGAAGACCGAATCGTCATGGCCGGCGCGCTGCCAAAGCTCCTCGGCCAAATGGGGAGCGAAGGGCGCGAGCATCTTCATCAGGTGGTAGAGTGCGTAGCCGAAGGCCGGTGATTCTCGATCTTCGTACGCATAAAGGGTATTGACATAATCCATCAGGAACGCGATGCAAGTATTGAAGTGCAGGCGCTCGAGGTCGTCGGTGACGCGTTTCAGCGTTCGGTGCGTCGTCAGGTGCAGTCCTTTTTCGGCCGCGGAGAGAGCCGCTACGTCGAGCGAGTCGCGAACTGCCCCCATATTTCCGTCGACGAGACGCCATACGCGGCCGAGCCACTTAGCCGCGGCGCCGACGCCCTCGTCGGTCCACACCATATCCTTTGCCGGGGGGCCGGCGAACGTTATGTAAAGCCGGGCGACGTCGGCGCCGTGCTCGGCGATGAACGGCCCCGCCGGGACGGCGTTCCCTTTGGACTTGGACATGACCTCCATAGACGTCGAGCCGTCGGCCTTCGTTACGCGAGCCTTGACCATTCCCTGGTTGAAGAAGTGGGGAAAGGGTTCCACGTCGCGCACGAGTCCTTCTTCGGCGAGAAATTTCTGGAAGAAGCGTGCGTAGAGCATGTGGCTTACGGCGTGCTCGTCGCCGCCGATGTACTGGTCAACCGGCATCCAGTAATTTACCCGCGCCGGCTCCCAAGGAGCTTCGTCGTTATGGGCATCGCAGTACCGCAGGAAGTACCAGCTCGAGTCCACGTACGTGTCCATGGTGTCGGCATCGCGCTCCGCCGGGCCACCGCATTTGGGGCAAGTCGTATCGACGAACTCGCGGCAACTCGCCAACGGCGAACGTTCCGCCGGCGTGAAGTCCACCTTATCCTCGGGCGGGAGGAGCACCGGCAACTCGTCGTAGGGGACCGGGACCTCGCCGCAGCTCGAGCAGTGGATTATCGGGATGGGCGCGCCCCAGTACCGCTGGCGGCTTATGAGCCAGTCGTGGAGGTGGTAGTTTACGGCGGGTTGGCCCCAGCTCTCCTTTGGGCCGTTTTCCGCGAGTTTAGCGTTACCTTCTTCGGTCGTCAGGCCGGAATACGAGCCCGATTTCTCCATTACGCCGTAGTCCTCGAGCGCTTCCGTCATATCGCTCTCGTCAGCGAGGTCGCCGTCGGCGGACCGGATAACGGGGACGACCGCGATGCCGTACTTACGGGCGAATAGGAAATCGCGCTGGTCGTGGGCGGGGACGCCCATAACCGCACCTTCGCCGTAGCTGATAAGTACGTAGTCCGCGACCCAGATAGGGACATCCTCGCCGCTCAAGGGATTGCGGGCGTACCGGCCGGTGAATACGCCGGACTTCTCGCCGACTGCGGACGCGCGGTCGATCTCGGCCTTATTAGTCGCGTCACGGCAGAACGACTCCACCTCTTCTTCCGTCGGGAGACCTTTTATCAACTCCGGGATAGCGGCGTGCTCGGGCGCGAGCGCCATAAACGTTACGCCGTAAAGGGTATCGGCCCGGGTCGTGAATACGTCGAAATGCAAGCCGTCGTCATCCGCCACGGGGAAGCGTACGACCAGGCCAACGCTTCGGCCTATCCCATTGCGCTGC
>JAZGGY010000305.1:0-9438 GCA_036480675.1 bacterium
CACGACGGCGTCCGCCGGAAGGCCGAGGCCCTCGCGGGCAAGGCGACGGTCCGCGGGCGTCGCGGCCGGCGGGACGACGACGCCGTTGGCGACTACTCGAGCCGAGCCGACGCCCGCCTCCCGAAGCAGCGCGAGCTGCGAGTCCGCGACCGCTACTACCGCGGCCGCGCCCCCCAGCGCCCGGAGCCAACCGCCGGGAGGTTTGCCCTGGAGGTGGTAGAGGACGACGTACGGCGGCAGCCGCCGGCTGAAGGCCGGCAAGAGCCTCAGCACGTTGTTGTGGTCCAGCGCTACTACCAGGTCGTAGTCGCGCAGTTCGCCGATAGCGCCCAGCCACCGCGCCGGCCGGTTCATAATTTTAACGTCGACGTCGAAGCCGCCGCCGCGGAGCTCCTTCCCCACGGCACCCGCGCCGCGCAACAGGAAGAACGAAAACCGGTAACCGCGGTTCCGCAGGCCGCGCGCCAGCGCCGCGAGTTGGCGCTCCGCGCCGCCCAGCGCCAGCGTCGACGCCAGCGCGGCGACCTTAATCTCTCGCGAGCTCCTCATAGAGTTCGGCTATCTCGGCGTCGCGGGCCGCGGGGGACACCTCGCGTTCGGCGAAGCGCCGGCCCCCCGCCGACAGCTCGCGCCACCGCTCGCCGTCGGTGAGAAGTTGTACTACGGCGTCGGCGAAGTCCGCGGCTTTCCCGGCGACGATAATTTCGGCGCCGTCTCGAGCCGGGACCCCCTCGGCCCCCACCGGCGTCGTTACCACCGGGAGGCCGTACGCGAGCGCGGTCAAGATTTTTATCTTGATGCCGGAGCCCACCCACAACGGCACGACTGCTACCGAGGCCCGAGTCAACTCGGCGCCCAGGTCGGCCGAGGCGGGCTCGAGCGTTATCGACGGGTCCCGCGCCGCAAGGCGCCGCAGGCCGCGCGGCGGCGGCTCGCCGCGAACGGTGAACGTCGCGTTCGGGACGGCGCTCTTCACCCGGGGGTAAATGTCCTTCAGGAAAACCTCCAGCCCCTGTCGGTTCGCGGGCCGCCTCGTCCCGCCGAAGTATATCAACGCGGCGTTATCTCGACCCCGGCAGAGCTCGTCCGCCGGCGGGAGGTCGACTACCGGGAAGACGACGTGCGGCGGCCTTCGCGCGTACGGCGCGACGAGCTCGGCGTCCGCCGGGCTCAAGCAGAGAACGTCGTCGAATTTGCGGCACGCGGCCCGCTCGTACCCCCGCCGCCGGAGATATCGTATAAAGAGGGGAAATTTTTTCAGCGGGTTCCTGACGGTCGCGAGCAGGCGGCGGTTGGCGTTGAACTCGGCGTCGTGTTTGAGCAGGACCTTCCGAACGCCTCGAGCCGCGCCCGCCGTCGGGTAGAGGAACCAGTATTCGCACTGCAGGAGGTCCGCGCCGGCGGCCACTTCTCTGACGGCGCGGCGGAAAGCCGGCGGGTTGTAATACCACAGGTCGCGCGGCGACGCGCTGAGCCAGGAGGCGCCGGCGTAAATCAATTTATAGAAGGCTCGAGCGAACAAGCTCTTCTTGTTGGGCATCAGTACCGGGACCAGGCGAACGCCGACGCGCTCGAACGCCGCGGCATACGCGCGCTGTTCTTCGGAGACGACGAGCGAGACGAGCGTCACGTCGTGGCGCGACGCCAACGCGCGCAATAAGTTGAACGTCACGACGTCGGTGCCGGTGACGGCGGGATATGGCAAGCGATGTTTGGCTACGACCAGGCGCGCCATGAAGCGTCATCCCGTAAAGAGATCGAGAAACGCCGCGGCCTCTTTGCCGTAAGGGCCTACGGGGTCGGCGGCGAAGGCCTCGGCCCAGAGCCTCAGGGCCGTCTCGAGGTCCCCCTCGTTCTTCGCCATAAGGCCGAGGATTAGTTTACAACGGGACGTCTGGTCAGGCAAGGAGGGATCGTCGCCGTAAAGCTCACACGCGAAGCGGAGGTCCTCGCGCGCGCTCGCCGCGCTACGAAGGGCGAAGTCCGTCTCGAAGGCCGAGGCTCCTCGCCAAACGTGCGGCAACGGGTCGCCGCGGTGGCCCGTTAGGTACGAATTGAGGGCGGCAAAGCCCTTTTCCATCTCTAGGAATCTAAGGCCGGAGAACGCTATCCGGTGGCTCTTGAGGACGCGGAGGCGGCCCAGCGCGGCCCCGGCCAACGGCGCATCCGGCGCGGCGGAAACGAGCGCGAACGCCTCGTTCGCCGTCATCTCCCCCGCCTCCGCCAGCGCCACGATTGCCGCGACTTCGGCGTACGTCGACGGCGGCTCGGCCGCCGAAGCAACGAGCGGGAGCGCCAACGACGCGATGGTGAATACCTTACGCATTTAGAAAGCCCGATGCGCCGTCGCGTAGAACGCGGGTTTATCGTAAAGGTTGAGCTCCGCCCGCCAGTCGAAGAAAAACGGCTTACGCATGTGAACGCGTATCCCCGGGCCGAAGGCGTAGGAGAACGCCTCGAGCGCGAACGGCTGGCCCGGGTCCCAGGTGCGGCCGGCGTCGACGAACGCCACGCCCTCGAACCACGCGTCAAATATGGGCGAGCGGAAGAGCCGCCGGCGGAACTCGGCCGTGAAGAGCAAGGCCCGCGTCCCGATGGTGCGGTTCGACTCCGGGTTGCGCAGGCCGTCGGAGCCCCGAATGGAGATGCGGCGGATGTACGGGGTCGTATCGGACATCGCCCCCCCTTTGACGCGCGTCGCCAACACGAACTCACGCCACGGCGACACGTACGCTCGCACGTCGCCCTCCGCGCCCGCGTAGTCGTAGTCGCCGACGGCGGGCGACGATAACTCGCCCACGATTTTGGCGTAGACGCCCTCTGTCGGATAGACGTCGTCGTCGCGGCCGTCCCACTCGGCGTAAGGGCGCGCCGCAAAGAGGTCGGCCGCCGACATTACGCCGAACCTCCCCCACGGGTCCTCCTTGAAACGTCCGTCGTAATAATGGATATACTCGCCCTGGAAAGCCGAGCCCAGCTGGAACCGTTGCGTGACTACGTAACCCAACAGACCCTCGACCCCGGCCGCCTCGTGGGAAAACCACTCGCCGGTATACCCGGCGTCGCTCTCGATCTGGGTCTCGCGGCCGTTCTCGTAAAAACCCGCTGCGCCAACGGTGAATGACGAGCCGAAGACCCAGGGTTGTTCGTAATACAAACGTTGCCGCTTGAAGCCGAATTCCACTCCCAACGTTACGGCCACGCCGCCGACGTTCTCTTTGCTGAGCCGCACCTGCCTGGTGGAGGCCGAGAGGTGCCAGTCCGAACCCTCCGCGACGTCGAGCATGATCACCGCCTCGCCCGGGTTGCTCCGCGGTAAGTCGAAGACGTTCACGCGCTCGAAATACTGAGTCTTGAGTAGATTGCGCTTCGTCCTTTTTATCTTACGGTCCAGCTCGGCCTGGGTTAACTCTTCTCCCACCTCGAATTCACAATAGTGAAGCAAAACGCCCCGCGCGGTCTTTTGGTTGCCGTACGTCCGGATTTCTTTGATAACTATTCGCCCTTCGCCGGCGGCGGCCAGCGCGTACAATGGGTTCGTAACCGAGAGCAGGGCCGCGGCGCACAACGCCGCGGAAAAGCCGGGCCCGGGCGCCGCGCTTCTCGCAAAACGGCCACGGCGCGGGCCGTGGCGGGGGCGGGGGCGGGACCTCACGTTACAGGTTCACGACGTCTTCCGCGTTAGGTCCGATGGCTAATATCGCAGGTTTGGGGGAGAACAACTCCCCCGCCAAGCGGAGGACGTCGTCGACGGTGACGGCGTCCACGCCGGCCAACGTCTCCTCCAGCGAGACGTGCCTTCCCATGTAAACCTCGTGGCGGACGTTGCGGCCCATACGCGCCGCCGTAGACTCCAGCGACAGCATCAACGTGCCCTTCAGGTACTCGCGAGTCCGGCTCAGCTCTTCGGCGTCTATGCCGGTCGTCGCCAACTCGTCGTATTGCTTTAACATAATATCCCGCGTCTCGACGGCCGCGGCGGGGTTGGTCCCGGCGTAAGCGACCAGCGCGCCCGTCTCGTGGAAGCCCCGGCAGTACGCGTACACCGAGTAGGCCAGGCCGCGCTCCTCGCGCACTTTCTGAAACAACCGGCTCGAGGCGTTCCCGCCGAAGACGGCGGTCAGCGCCGCCAACGCGTACCGATCGGGGTGGCCGTATGGGAGCCCGGGGGCGCCGAAGCAAAAGTGGGTCTGTTCGGTATCCTTGACGTACGCGGCTCGAGGCGCCGGCGGGGAGCTCGGTGCGCGGTCGGCGGGTCGGCGCGGCCCCGGCACGGCGCCGAAGTACTTCTCTACCTCGGCGATGAATTCTTCCGGCTCGACGAAGCCCGCGGCCGCCACCACGATGCGGTCGGCGGTGAACGTCTCGTCCCGATACGCCACCCCGTCTTCCCGGTCGACAGCCGCCAGCGTATCGAACGAGCCGAGGATCGGCATCCCGATGGCTTGCCCCGGCAGGACGAGCCCGATGATGAGGTCGTGGATCTTCTCGTCCGGCGAGTCCTCGTACAGGCGAATCTCTTCGGCTACGACGTTCTTTTCCTTGGCGAATTCTTCCGGCGGGAAGGTCGAGTGAAGCAAGATGTCGGACAGAAGGTCGAGCGCGAGCGGCAGGTGTTCGTACAGGACGTGGGCGAAGAAGGAGATGTTCTCCTTTTCGGTAAAGGCGTCGAGCGCGCCGCCCACGCCGTCGATTTCGGCGGCGATCTGGGCCGCGGTCCGACGCGCCGTGCCCTTGAAGAACATATGTTCGATAAGGTGGGAGATGCCGTTGAGGCCCGGCGGTTCGTCCGCGACGCCGGCGCGGCACCAGACGCCCGCGGCGACGGAGCGAACCGTCGGGATTCGTTCGCAGATTACGCGTAGGCCGTTAGCGGCCGTCTTTTTTGTGACGGCCGTCGCCGGAGGGGCGTCGGTCATCTCGCCTCCGCGGAGGTCGGCCTTCGCGGGACGGGCGGTCCCCGCCCGGAAGGCAGGCTTTCCTGCTCAGGTTTACGCGGCCCATTTCGTCTATTTGAATTACCTTGACCTCGACCTCGTCGCCGACATGCACCGCGTCCTCCACCCGGTTCACGCGTTTGGTGTCCAGGTCCGAGATATGGATCATACCCTCCACGCCGGGGAGTAATTCGACGAAAGCGCCGAACTTCATCAGGCGCGTAACTTTACCCTTAAAGATGGCGCCTATCTCGGGGTCGGTGGCGAGGCTTTTCACCGTCTCCATAGCTTTGCGGGCCGCCTCTTCGTCGGGCGAGGCTATGGTCACTTTGCCGTCGTCCTCGATGTCGATCGAGACGCCGGTATCCGCGATGATGCGGCGCACCATCTTGCCGCCCGGGCCTATCACGGTCCCGATCTTCTCGATGTCGATGAAGGTTATCAGTATCCGCGGCGCGTACGGCGAAAGCTCGGGCCGCGGCTCGGCCAGAACACCGTTCATCTGCTCGAGGATGGCGTAGCGGGCGTCGCGGGCGCGAGCCAGACCGTCCCGGACGACTTCCAAGGGCAGGCCGCGGACCTTCATGTCGAGCTGCACCGCCGTCACGCCGTCCGCCGTCCCGGCGACCTTGAAGTCCATGTCGCCGTAGTGGTCTTCCAACCCCTGGATGTCGGTTAGCAAGACGTAGCGGTCGTCGCCCGCGATAAGGCCCACGGAAATACCGGCCACCGCTTTCTTCAACGGGACGCCGGCGTCCATCAGCGAGAGGCTGGCGCTGCACACCGACGCCATGGAGGAAGAGCCGTTGGACTCGAGTATGTCGGAGACGACGCGGATGGTGTAGGGGAACTCGTCTTCCGACGGTAGGAGGCCGTGGATGGCGCTCTCGGCCAGGTGGCCGTGGCCTATCTCCCGTCTGCCCGTGCCGCGGATGGGGCGGACCTCGCCCACCGAGAACGGCGGGAAATTATAGTGGAGCATAAAGGCTTTGGTGCGCTCCCCCAACAGGTCTTCGATGCGCTGCTCGTCGGATACGGTTCCCAACGTCGTGGCCGCGAGGGCCTGCGTTTGGCCGCGCGTAAAGATGGCGGAGCCGTGGGTCCGGGGGAGAACCGACACCTCAGCTTCGATGGAGCGGAGCTCGTCGAAAGCGCGGCCGTCCTGGCGGACGCCGTCCTCGAGGGCCATGCGCCGGACCTCCGCTCCCTCCAACTCCTGAAGGAGTTTCCCGATGAAGACTTGCCGTTTGGCCTCTTCCTCGCCGCCGTTCGCGCCGGCGAACTTGGCGTAAGCCTGCTCGAGCAGCGCGTTGCGGGCCAGGTGCCGAGCGCCCTTCTCCTGCGTCTCGACCAAAGGCTTTAATTGCCCCGCGAAGAAGTCTTTGACCTCTCGCTCGAGGGCCTCGTCGCGCTCCGGCGGGGGGATGGATATCTTCGGTACGTGGGCCGTGAAGTCGCGGATAGCGTCCGCCACCTTACGCGCCCCGGCGAACCCTACGTCCACCGCCGCCAACAGCTCGTCCTCGGAGACCTCGTCCCCGGAGCCGGCCAGCATTATTATCTTGTCGGGAGTGGCGACCACGACCAGGTCCAAAAGGCTGGCCTCGGTTTCGGCGATGGTGGGGTGGATAACGTAACGGCCGTCGACCTGAGCCACGCGCACGGCGCCGATGGGGCCGTGCCAGGGCATGGCGGAGAGCGCCGTAGCCAGCGAGGCGCCGTTAAGGGCGAGGAGGTCGGTGTCGTTCTCCTGGTCGGCGGAGAGCACGGTAGCGATAACTTGGAGGTCGTGGCGGATGTAGTCGTCGAACAGCGGCCTGATGGGGCGGTCGATAAGCCGCGCGGTCACTACCTCCTTCTCGTACGGCCGGCCCTCCCGTTTAAAGAAGCCGCCCGGGATTTTGCCCGCGGCGTATGTCTTCTCGCGGTACTCGACCATGAGGGGAAGGTAGTCCATCCCCGGCCGCGGTTCTTCGGTGTGGCAGAAAGTCACGAGGACGACGGAGCCGCCGCAAGTTACGGTGCACGCGCCGTCCGCCAATTTGGCTACTTTGCCGGTCTCGAACTGTAGGTTTTTACCGCCTACTTCGAGCTCAAATCCTGATGTCATATCTCTGTATACCTCAACTTACTTTAATAAGGATTAAAAAATCGAAAGGTGGATGTATCGGCCCGGGCGTTCGCGGACGTCCCTGATGAGGCTTTTGGCCTCGGCGGTGGTGTCCACCAGGTCGTTGTAAAGTTGGTCGTCTTTGAGGAGCTTGCCGGCCGTGCCCTCGCCCTGCTCCAGCCCTTCGGCTACGCCGCGCAGCGACGTCGCGGTATAGCGCAGGTCCCCCGACATCACCGAAAGGTTGTCCATCGTGACGTCGAAGTTGCCTTCGTTGCGGGCGATCATGCCGTCCAGGCGGTAACTCATGGACCGGAGGTTGTCGAGCGTAACGGTGATGTCGTCGCGGCTCTCGTCCAGGATGTACGCCAAGTCGGAGGACATCACCTCGACGTTGGCGACGGTTTCTTTGAATGATTTCACCGTGGGCTCGTCCAGCATCTCGGTTATGGAGCCCAGGCCGTCCTGGACCATCTTGAACATGGCGTCCATACCGATGACGTCGGCGCCTTCCACCGTAGATCCCGGTTTAATAACCGCCGCCTTGGAGGGCCCCGGGTCGATCTCGACGTAGTTGTCGCCCAAGAGGCCGGTCATGGTTATCTTGAACCGGTCCTTTTCGTGCAGGACGAGGTCCTGCCGGATGAGCGCCGTGACCATTACGCGGCGTTTCCCTTTGTAGTCGACGAAATCTATGTCGCTGACCGAGCCGACTTTGACGCCGCCCATCCGGACCTGGGCCCCCTTGTTGAGGCCCGCGGACGTGTCGAAGATCACGTCGTAGCGATGGCCGCGCTCGAACAGGCGGACCTCGCCAACGCCGAAGACGAGGATGGACAACAGTACCAGCGAGGTGAAGACCGTAATGCCTACTTTTATCTCGTTGGACATCTTCTCCCCTTACGCACCGCCTATGACGTCAATGGGCCCTTGCGCGCTGCCGTTTATAAATTGCTGCACGTACTCGTCGTGGGATCCCTTTATCTCGTCCGGCGCCCCGAGGGCGATTATCTTGCCGCCGTACATCATGGCTATGCGGTCGGCGATCTTGTACGCGCTCGCCATGTCGTGCGTGACGACTATACTCGTGACGCCCAATTGCTCGTCCATCTTGATAATGAGGTCGTTGATGACGTCCGCCATTATGGGGTCGAGGCCCGTGGTGGGTTCGTCGTACAGGACGATCTTCGGGTCGTGGGCCAGCGCCCGCGCGAGGCTCACGCGCTTTTTCATCCCGCCGGAAAGCTCGGCCGGGTTCATCGCGGATATATTTTCCAGGCCCACGAGGCGGAGCTTCTGCTCAATCACGTCGGCTATCTCCTCCAGCGAAAGATCGGAGTACTCGTAGAGGAAAAAGCCCACGTTCTCGCCCACCGTCAACGAGTCGAACAACGCCGCGCCCTGGAATACCATCCCGAACTTCCGCCGGATATCGTTGAGCTCCCGCCTTTTCATCTCGGTGATGTCGCGGCCTTCAACGACTATCGTCCCGGAATCGGGCTTCATAAGGCCGATTATATGCTTCAAGAAGACCGACTTCCCGCAGCCGGATCGACCTATTACGACGATCGTCTCGGCCTCGTGCACCGCAAGGTTGATGCCGTCCAGAACGACGTTTTCGCCGAACGATTTGTGGACGTCGTCCGCTACTATGGCCTCGGGTCGACTTAAAGCATCGTGGGTCATGGCGAACGGTTCACTACCGGCTCCGGCCCCGGGGGGCGGCCGGCGCCGCCGCGGCCCTGAGGCCGAGCTCCGATACTATCTCCTCTACGGTCTGAAGGTCGCTGTACGGTATTTCGTTCCCCTTCACCTTTTGGACCTCTTCGTGCCCTTTGCCCAGTACGGCGATTACGGTAGCCTCCTCGGCCCGGGCGGACGAGAGGGCGAAGCGAATCGCCTGGGCCCGGTCCAGGATTACGCGGTAGTCGTCGGGCTCGGCGCCGCCCTCCGCGATTATGCCCGCGGCCACGTCGCGCGCTATAGCCGCCGGGTCCTCGTAGTACGGGTCGTCGGTGGTAACGACGGCGTAGTCCGCGTACCGCCGCGCCAGCGCGCCCATCGTCGGCCTCTTCTCGACGTCGCGGTCGCCGGTGCAGCCAAAGACGGCGACGACGCGGCCTGCGCCCAGGCGGCGGATTTCGGCCAGCGCTTTCTCCATGCTGTCGGGCGAGTGGGCGTAATCTATTACCACCCGCAGCTTGTCGTTTACGTTTACCAGCTCCAGGCGCCCGGGGACCGGCGGCGTCTCGGCTATCCCCTTTCGGGCGACGTCGGCGGCCACGCCCTGCTCGCGCGCGACGGCGAAAGCGGCCGCGCAGTTCAAAACGTCGAAAGACCCCGGAAGCGGCGAGGCGATCTCTACCGCGGCGCCGTCCGGGCACGCGAGGG